>DLFZ01000246.1:2364-6512 GCA_002482435.1 Christensenella sp. UBA7707 | reverse complement strand
TCGTTGTTGGTGCCGTAGGTGATGTCGCAGTTGTACGCGGCGCGGCGCTCGTCATTGTCGAGGTCATGGACGATACACCCAACCGTAAGCCCCAAAAAGCGATAGATCTTGCCCATCCACTGCGCGTCGCGCTTGGCGAGGTAATCGTTTACAGTCACAATGTGCACACCCTTGCCGGTAAGCGCGTTCAAATACGCCGGCAGGGTTTCGGTGATGGTTTTGCCCTCGCCCGTTTTCATTTCGGCGATGCGCCCCTGATGGAGCACGATGCCGCCCAAAACCTGTACATCAAAATGCCTTTGCCCAATGGTTCTCTGCGCTGCCTCGCGCACCACGGCAAAAGCCTCCGGCAGAAGGTCATCGAGCTTTTCTCCGTCCTGCAGGCGTTTTTTGAACTCGTCGGTCTTTGCACGAAGCTCGGCGTTTGATAGCGTATGAACAGAGCTTTCAAGCGCGTTTACTTTTTGAAGCATCGGCCTCAATTTTTTAATTTGGCTTTCGCTGGAGCTGCCAAGCAGCGTGTCGATAAAACCCATTTCGTTCTCCCTCCGAATCGGCGTCTGCTTATTTTATCACGCTGACCCGCGCATTACAACAATTCCGGCGTTGTGAGCAGGATTGTCACAAATTATTTCAAATTTTAGGCAGTTTTCATTTTTTCGACAAAACTCTACATAAATATTCACGAGTCAACATCTTGACTTGTGTTTATAAATATCTTGTATTTTCCATTTATTTTCTATATAATACTGTTTAACCATTACAAATTACATATAGATATTGTTGTTGTTCCTTGGGTATTACGTACACAAGGTTTTATACACATTTTTGAACTACCGAAGGAAGGAGGGGAATGCATCGCCAAGGAACGGTCCCCGTGTTCCTTCGGTTTTTACGATGCGTTTTTTCTGGGGATAGCTTATTTTTATGGTTTCCTAATGATTCTTTGAAAATGGGGGGATTTGTACAATGCAATATCGCAAAAAGTTCATCAGCTTGCTGTTGGCTCTGATCATGGTGTTCAGCTTGGCACCGGTTGCTTCCGCAAATACGGCAGATGGTAATTTGAGCTTTTCCACCACCGGCAAAGCGCTGGAAGCTGAAAATCACGACCTTGAAACAACAGAGCTCACGTTTGAAGACGGAGCCGATAAGGCGCAACTCGGCAATTCCGGCGAGGTCGTAATCAACGACATTGAGAACGTTCTTGCCGCAAAGCAGGGTGTTGCCTCGATCATGAGCACCCAGGAGCAGCAATATGTTGAAGATGTTGCTGCATCTCTTGCTAGGCCCGTCGGCGCAATCGACATCTCCGACCTGCCGCCGAGCCAAACCATTGACATTATCGTTTGGCTACAGGAACTGCCAACTGTACTGGCGGACGCCTATGGCGAAGCAAATGCCAATTCTCTTACGCAAGGCTATGCAGTGAAGGGCGCCACAGCGCGCCGTCAGATAGAGCTTGCTTATGCGGATGCCATCAAACATGAGTATTCCGCGATATTCTCCGGTTTTGCCATGACCGTTACGGTATCTACCGCCAGAACAATCGCCAAAATGTCGGGCGTTTATGCGGTAACGCCGGATACGATGATGTACGCGGATGAGGAAGCAGCAGCGACCCTCGACCCCACATATCAGTTTGAGGGCATGGCGGACAGCCGCAGAGTTCTTGACATCGGCACCATCCATGCTGCAGGCATCACCGGCGACGGCGTTGTTGTGGGCGTACTGGATACGGGTATCGATTACAATCATCCTGATTTTCAGGGTGTTTATAAAGGCGGCTACAACTACATTGACCCCGCGGCCGACTATGGCCGCCCTGTGGAGTTGGCTACAAGCCCCATGGAAACCACTTACGAGCAGTGGCAGGCTACCGATAAGATCGAAATCAACGCCACCGGACATTCGTTTTATACCGATCACGGTACGCACGTAAGCGGAACCATCGCGGCGCAGGCAAGCAACCCGGCCTCTTCCGCAAGCTATAAGGCGCTGGGTCTTGCTCCGGATGTGGATCTTTATGTGGCGCGCGTTCTCGGGCCGTACGGCTCAGGCGCGACCTCGGGCATCATTGCAGCGGTTGAGGATTTTACAACCGGCAATTCCGAGAGGGGCATCCCCAAGGCTGATGTTATCAACCTTTCTTTGGGGTCGGACAACAACACGGCTTACGGCGACAACGTTTTTGCGCTGAACAACGCGGTGATCGGCGGTGTAAACGTTGCGGTATCTGCGGGCAACAACGCAACCGGCGATGCGTCTTCCATGGATGCCCGCGCAATTAAAACGCTTGGAAACCCGGGCACGGCTTATCTTCCCGTAACGGTTGCGGCATCTCAGTACGGCGGTACAACGGTGAAAGCCTACGACGCGGTCACCGCTACCGCCACCGACCTTGCAAGTCCTACCGAACTTGCAAGCCCCACGGATGTAACCTTCGGCCTTTTGTTGGAAGGGCAGAATCCCAGCAACACCTTTGCCAGTAATTCCATTACAGGCACGCCTTCGCCCGTTTATGTGGACGGGAAGGGCTATGAGGCCTATCTCGTGTTCAACACCGACGATGCAAGCACCGCGCTGGAACAGCTTCAGGCGGTTCCTGACGGCAGTCTCGCAGGCAAAATCCTTGTTGTAAAACGCGGGGCAATGAACTTTACGGACTTCCTTGCGCAGGCCTTGCGCACGGGAGCCGGCGCGCTTATCATCGTCAACAGCGCTGCGAACGGCGAAAAATACATCACCAATATGACCATCGGCGGTACAGCGGTTGGCTCGCTGCCGATCTTCTCCGCATTCCATTCTACCAGCGCAAAGCTGACGGCTTTGGCAGGCGGCACAAATACGGTGTACCTGCAGCTTGGAAACCTTTCCCTTGCCGAGCAGGCAAAGCTCCCGGCTTACTTCAGCTCCATCGGTCCTGTAAACCCGACCATCGGCTTGAAGCCGGACATCATTGCCCCGGGTTGGAACATTGTTTCCACCGCGCCGGCATTCATTACCAGCCCCACCCATGATAAAACGGATTATTCCGCGGCATACCAGAGCATGGGCGGCACCTCCATGTCCTCTCCGCACATTGCCGCAATTCTTGCGCTGATGGTAGAAGCCTATCCTGGCGCAACGCCTGCCGAAATAAAGGCACGGCTTATGAACACGGCAGATACCGATTTAATCGAAGCTCTGCCGGGCACCCCCGCTTCGGTTCTTGAGGTTGGTGCGGGCTTTGTAAACCCCTCCCGCGCAATCTTAGTGGAGAGCGCCAGCAGCACCTTCGTAACCGTTGCGGATAGCATTCCTGGCGCCACCAGCGGCACCATCATTGAAAACCAAACGCTTTCATCCCTTAGCTTCGGCCTCGTGGAAGAAGCCGGGTCAACTTCGCGCACTTTGCCCGTAACGGTACACGGCGGCGCCGGCTTTACGCTCAGCGTGATCTACAACAACAATACGCGCTATTCTAACAATGCAACGGCAAACAACGTTACGTTAGAGTACGATGCTCCGGTTGGCGGCCAGTTCAACGTATGGGTCAACGTTCCTGCGGGGGCGGCAGAAGGTTACTATGAAGGCTGGTTGGTCGTAACGGCAGACGGGCGCGAATATGTTCTTCCGTGGCTGGTTCAAGTCGGCATAGAAGAAATCCCTCCGTTTGAGAACCTCCTCTTTACCGCCGAACGGCCAATTATTTCAACTTCCGATGATACGAGCGTTCGTTCTGCGGCAGGTACGACTCCACTTAACTCCAACAGCACCACGCTGTTTTTCGCCTGGGAGGGCGCCTGGCCGACAGACTCCAACGGCTATTCGGACCTGGATCTTTTCCTTATCAACACCGAAACCCAAACACCCGAATACTACTTTGGCTACGTTAGCATTGACGGGTTGGAAAATGACGGAACAACTGTTTACCGCGTTTCCGACTTCATCTCGGCCAAGGCAACAAGGATGTCGGACTTTGCGGAAGATGTTACCGTACCCAACGGCACGTATTACCTTTCGATTTACGCAAACGACGAATACTATGTGTTTGATGAAATCGGCCTTGTGTTTACGGATGGAACCGGCGATTACGAAGTACAGTTAACGCTCGATGAAACGATTCCCGTCAACGCCGATTCCAGCGTTACAACGGCTACGGTTGC
>DLFZ01000246.1:0-2306 GCA_002482435.1 Christensenella sp. UBA7707 | reverse complement strand
AATGCATACGCAATCGACCAAAGCTTTAATGTTTTGGGCTACAGTACAACAAACGACATCTGCATCTCCGGTCCGAGCGCCTACAATCTTTACTTGGATGGCGGCGATCCGTGGATCTGCGACGAGGATGGCTACTTTAGCCTGACAAAAACCGTTTCGCAGAGCGACAAAAACGGCGGTTATGTGTTTGACGGCAGCGGCAACCACGCAGTTGTGGGTGTGGAAGGTTTTTACTACAACAGCAACGGAACTGAGTGGCCGCTGATCGGCGCCAACAAGTCCGGCGCGGTAACGCCCTGCTACGAAGAAATTACAACCGTTAACATTGCAGCCATCCCTGGCGTAACCGCACCGGTACGCGGCGCAACGCCGGTAAGTACAATCACCGAAACGGCACAATACACCGGAACGGTAACATGGCAGCCTGTTAGCGGCACTTATGCTGCAAGTACGGTCTACACCGCCACCATCACCTTAACGCCCAAAGCCGGCTATACCTTAACGGGCGTTGCGGAGAATTTCTTTACCGTGGCAGGCGCTGCAGCGACCAACGCGGCAAACGCAGGCGTTATCACCGCGGTCTTCCCCGCGACGGAAAGCGCCCCTGTTATTGTCCCCGGCGGCACACCCCCTACGCCCAACATTCCCGTTACTTCGCTTCCCGACAATGTAGGTTCTATAGCAAATGCCAGCGCAACCGCCTCTTCCGGTGCATTCAACACCAATGTGGAAATTCACGTAGCAAGCGCGGGCAGCAACGGCAATGATGCGCTCATCAAGGCGCTTGCCAGGAGCTTCTTTAACGGTTCCAAATCGGCGGCGCGCAAGCTGGCCATCCTGCCTTTGGACATCAGTATTTTTGAACAGGGCACCACCAATGCGGTGCAGCCGAACCCGGGCGCCAGCGTCACGTTGACCATCCCCATTCCGCAAAATATGCTCGGCAGCAAAGAGAGCATTGTCGTTGGGTATGCAACCGATGACGGCAGGTTCCTGGTTTTGAATACGGAGCTGGTTCTCGTCAACGGCGTGTACTGCGTGCGCTTCACGACAAGCCACTTCTCCTACTACGCACTCATTGCCGATGTGAATGCGAAGTTGGATACAACGCTCGTCCCCAACACAGGTTCCGAGGCTTCGACGCTTTCTATGTACCTGTTTGCCGCGGCACTTCTCTTCTTCTGCGCGGGTACCACGCTTAAGCTTCGGAAGAGGCAAAGGGGCAAATAAAACGTTTGAGAACTTCATACGCTAAGCTACCGGATGCCGCACAAAGTCTTTGTGCGGCATCCGCAGTAAGCGGAAAAGGCGTTTTGACTTTGCCGTCGGTTTTGTTGCAAGTCAAAACACCACCATAAGCGGCATTTTACCGATTGTAGCGCCGCATGGCAAAAAGAAGCCGCGGCAAGGCATGCAGCCGTTTCTCAAACATGCTTGAAGGTATTATATCTGCAAGCCGCGGCTTAAAAACAGCGCTGCCGGAGCAAACGGAAAAGCATCCATTCCCATCATCTTGTTTCTTTCTCACGCGTTGTGTTACACTGAAGTGGTATGAAAAACATCGAACGTAAAAACCTTATCGTCGGCTCGCTGTGCCAAGTTTTCGCTGCGGTGCTGTTCGGCTTCAGCTTTTTGTTTGTGAAGGTCACGGTGGAAAGCGTGAGCGCCCTCACGCTTCTCGCGTGGCGCTTTTTTATCGCGTTTGCGGTAATGGGCGTGCTTGCTGTTACAAAGATCATCAAGGTGAACCTAAAGGGCAAAAAGCTTTGGCCGCTTCTCTTGATTGCCGTGTTTCAGCCGGCGCTTTATTACGCGTCGGAAACCACGGGCATTAAGCTAACGACGGCCTCCGAAAGCGGCACGCTTCTTGCATGTATCCCCATTGTAACGCTTTTGTTCTCGGGGCCGCTGCTTCACGAGCCGCCCACCAAAAGGCAGATCGTAAGCATTGTGCTTTCCGTAGCCGGCGTGGCGAGCATTGCGCTGATCAAGGGCTTTTCGTCGTCGTTTAACGCGCTCGGCTACGCTCTTTTGGCGGTGGCCATGTTTTCCGACAGCTTCTATGTGATTTTTTCGCGCCGCGCTGCGGCCTTCAACAGCGCTGAAAAAACCTTTGTGATGATGGCCCTTGGCGCACTTGTTTTTACCGGCGCGGCCTTTGTGGAGCATGGCATGAACGGCACCGTGGTCGAATTTATAACGCTGCCGTTTCATGATACGAGCTTTTTATGGAGCATCCTTTACTTAGGCGTGGGCTGCTGCGCCATCGGCTTTTTCCTGTGCAACTACGGCATCGAGCTTTTGGG
>DLFZ01000053.1 GCA_002482435.1 Christensenella sp. UBA7707 | reverse complement strand
TAGAATGTTCCCGCACGGACGCGCGCTTTGTGTGGGCGGATAAAAGCGAGCTTTCCTCCCGCTATGCGCTGCCAAGCGCCTTTCGGCAATTTCTGTAAGTTTTTCTAAGGGTCAAAAAAGTGCCGCCCGAACGTTACGGCTCGGACGGCATTTCTGTAAGAATACAAGCGGGGCTCGCCTCACACAAGCGTAAGGAGCCCAAAGCAGTCCGGCGTGTGAAAGTCCGGCGCAGGCGCATCGACCGGCGACCAGCAGGCATAATGCGGCGCAATCGTTTTTTCCCCACACTTGTAGAAGTTTGCGCGCATTTTGATTCCTTTTGACAATGAAAGCGTTGGAAAAAAGCACCGCAAAAACGAAAGCTCCACGCGTGCCGTAACGCCCCAAAGAACCTGCCCGCCTGCCGCTTCCACGCAAAATGGCACAATCTGAAAACACGAAAGCTCCGCGTCCGCAAGAAAAACATTATCCGCCCTTCCGCTACCCACGCCAAGATACATTGCTCCGGCGGGATTGTATTCAAAGTTTATGTAGCGTCTGTCGCTTTCCGGCTGCGGCATCAAGAAACACTCGAGGCAGCTGTCATGCCACACGTCGCGGGCAATGCCGCGCGCCTCCGAGCGAAGGTTCTGCGGCGGCTCCCACGCACGAAGCGCAAGAAGAAGCGCGTCGTCCGTGTACGCAAGCGAAAACTGCGCCAAAGGGCGGTATTCCCCGCCCCAGGGAAATAGACCGATGTCCTCCGCATGCAAAAAAGCATCCGCGCCGTTTGCCGCACGTTTTACTGCATATTCTTTCATACACTTTTCCTTTCAAACCAATCCGTGCGCTAAGCAACAAGCCCAAAGCCGTGCACAAAAAACCATATGGAAACAGTTTACCATAAACCGGAAGCTTTTCCGTATCCCTGCGGCCACGTTTTTTAAAACATGGCCACAAAGCGGAGTGCGGTTACAAAACTAATAAAACATTCCACACGTAGCCGTTTCTTGTAACCGCACAAAAATTAAGAATTGACACGAATATCTGGCGAAAACAGGAATCCTTCCTCTTTTTTTGCAAAAGGATACACGAAAAACACCTTGCGAAGCATGGGGATTACGTATATAGTGAATATAGTATATGTGCACAAATTGCCGCATTTTGCGGCATGCAGGCACATGAGGTGATCACACATGAACCTTGGTGTATTAAAAGGCTTAAATTACGCTTCCAAGCATTTGAGAGAAGCCGTTATCACGCGCGGCAGCAAGGGCGATTCGCTCCATATTGTGCTGCGCGGCGAAGTCGGTATTTTTATGAACTATAAAAAACCCGACCAGAAGCTGATCGGCAAATACGGCCCGGGTGATTTCTTCGGCGAAGAGGCTCTTTTTTTGGAGCAGAATACGCCCTACAGCACCATTGCGCTTACGGATGTGATTACCGTATCGGTCAACAAGCGCAACGTGGCGGATTTTATGCGTGAAGAACCCGGCCTTGCGCTCGAACTTACCAAAGCGCTCTGTGAGCGTGCTGCTCAAATTGACGCTGAGCTCACCAAGCGCGCCGGTGCACCTTGGCTTGAGCTTCAATCCGGCGTCCCAGCCGCGGCATTGGCCGCACCCTCTCAGTTTGTGCCAAAGCCCGCCGCTTCTTCCGCAGCCACGCAGATGCGGGAACCTGCCGCACAGCAAGCCATCGCGCAGCAAGCCGCCGAACCTGTTGTGCCACCCGAGAACGTCAACTTTTCATTGTTCCCCGAAGGCCACGGCACTTACGAGCTCACCATGGACAACTCAGACATGGTGCGTCTGATGGAAAAAAGCTATGTGTGCCCCGTTTGCAAGAAGAATTTCAAATCGCTGCGCGTAAAACCCTCGCAGCTGATGATTGAGCGCACCGACAAGGACATGCGCAACCGCTACAAGGGTGTGGAGCCTTTGTATTACGACGTGACCACCTGCCCGCACTGCCTGTACAGCGCGCTTACGGATATGTTCCAAAAGCCGGACAAACCCAATGCCCCGCCGCCGCCGGAACTCAAAAGCCTTGATCCCGGCGTTTCGCAGCTGTTTTTTGCGCCGCGTTCTTCTGTTTCCGTGTTTGCGGGCTATTACCTTGCACTCGTATGCGCGCCCGTTTACTTCATGAAGCATGAATCGGCCACCGCCAATTTGCTTTTGAAGCTCAGCCGCATTTACAGCGACTGCAACAACAACACCTTGGAGCTCGCCACCACGCAGAAGGCGCTTGACGCCTACCTTGAAGTATACCAGAACCTCGACCTTACCCCGCCCCAGGAGCAGCAACTGTGCATCATTACCGCCGAGCTGTACCTAAAGCTTGGCGATGTGAAAAACGCAAAGAGCTACTTCTTCCGCGCAAAAACCATGGAGCCCGCCACCCCCCGCCTTACCGACCAGGCAGAAACAAGGCTTTTGGACATTACGCTTATGGAGCAGGAAGCGGAAAAGGCCGCAAAGCTGGAAGAAGAGGCCGCCGGTAAAAAAGGGAAAAAGTAAAAACCGCAAAGTAACAACAAGCCGCTTCGGGACGCCCGAAGCGGCTTTGTATTTGTCTGATAACGGCTTACTTTTCGCGGTATGCGGCTGTTTTGTCTTTCAAAAGAACGTCGTGCGCACCGCCCTCGCTGATGCTTGCGGCGGAAACAAGGGTAAGCTTTGCCTTTTGCCGAAGCTCGTCGATCGTGAACGCACCGCAGTTGCACATGGTGGAGCGCACCTTTGCAAGCGTGGCGGCGAGGTTGTCGCGCAGGCTGCCCGCATAGGGAACGTAAGAATCGACCCCTTCTTCAAACGAAAGCTTTGCGCCGCCGCCCATGTCGTAGCGCTGCCAGTTTTTGGCACGCGCGCTGCCCTCACCCCAATATTCTTTCATGTAAACGCCGTTGATCAAAACTTTGCTGGTGGGACTTTCGTCAAAGCGGGCAAAGTACCTGCCAAGCATGCAAAAATCGCACCCCATGGCAAGCGCAAGGGTGATGTGGTAGTCGAGCACAATCCCACCGTCGGAACAAATCGGCACATAAATGCCGGTTTGCTCAAAATATTCGTCGCGCGCTTTGGCGACCTCGATCACCGCCGTGGCCTGCCCGCGCCCGATACCCTTGGCCTCGCGCGTAATGCAAATGGAGCCGCCGCCGATGCCGACCTTGATAAAATCCGCCCCGGCATCCGCAAGGAAGCGGAACCCATCGCGATCCACCACGTTGCCCGCGCCGATTTTCACCGTTTCGCCGTACCTTTGGCGCACAAAAGCGAGGGTACGCGCCTGCCATTCAGAAAAACCGTCGGACGAATCGATGCACAACACATCCGCACCCGCTTCCACAAGCGCCGGAATGCGCTCCTCATAATCGCGCGTGTTGATGCCCGCGCCAACGATGTAGCGCTTTTGCGCGTCCAAAAGCTCAAGCGGGTTTTCCTTGTGACTGTCGTAATCCTTACGGAACACGAAGGCAATCATATTGCCCTCTTTGCTGATAACGGGAAGGGCGTTGAGCTTGTGATCCCAAATGATGTTGTTGGCTTCTTTAAGGCTTATGCCCTCGTAGGCGAAAATGAGCTTATCGATGGGGGTCATAAACTCTTTCACCTTCACGTTTCGCTCCATGCGGCTTGGGCGGTAATCGCTGCTTGTGACCATGCCCAAAAGCTTTCCCGTGGGCGTGCCATCGTGCGTAACGGCCACGGTGGAATGCCCGGTTTTCTCCCTGAGGCGCAAAATGTCCTCAAGGGTTTGATCGGGCATGATGTTGGAATCGCTCGGGGAAAAGCCCGCCTTATATGCCTTGGCACGGCGCACCATTTCCGCCTGTGCGCTTACGCTTTGTGAGCCGTAAATAAACGCCACACCGCCCTCCCGCGCCAGCGCGACGGCCATTTTGTCGTCGGAAACGGCCTGCATGATGGCGGAAACGAGCGGCACGTTGATGGAAAGCGGGCTTTCCTCACCCTTTTTGAAACGGCAAAGCGGCGTACGTAGGTTGGTATTTTCCGGCGTACACAAAACGGACGAATACGAAGGAACAAGAAGGTATTCTCCAAAGGTATGCGAGGGTTCCTCATAATAAAAAGCCATGATGACCTCCGGCTAGAAAAGATACGGGTTGATGATTTCTACCATTATGCCCGCGGCAAGGTGTTCCGTCAAGGTGCAGGCACCAAAGACGCAAAGAAGATCAAGCAAGGCGCAACCAGTGGCTTACAAGCAGGAAAGCCCCAGTTTCTTGTAAATTGTACCGACATGCTTTATGCTGAACCAAAGAAAGAGGGGGCGCACATCATGAACCAAGGATTGATCGCAAAAAATCTTTGTTTTCTACGGAAGCAACACAACCTCACGCAGGAAGCCTTGGCAAATGAGCTTTGTGTTTCAAGGCAGGCCGTTTCAAAATGGGAAACAGGGAACACCCTTCCGGATCTCGAGGCGCTTATTGGCCTTTCAAAATTATACAAAGCCACGATCAACGAACTTTTGGAGCCAGTAATTCGCACACCTTACATCGACAGTTTTGAACAGATTCCCATGCTGGACAAGGAAAGACTGATGACAGTTGTTTTTACCCTCTCAAAAGAAGAGATCGTAAAAGCGTGTATGGGTGCATCGCCTCAGGTCAACGCCTTTTTGGAAGCGCTTCTGCCCGAAATCGATTTTCAACAGGAGAGGGAGCGCATCGGAAGAATTCGCATGGAAGCGGTGGAGGATGCGCAAAACTGCATCGTCAGCCTGATTAACTTATCTTAACTTATCATCGATTTTCAAAAAGCATTTCATACATCAGCGACTAAGGAGCGGCGCGTATTCGTGCAACGCTTTGCGCCGGGTCTTATAGTCCGGCAGCACGCACGCCACCTCCGCCCAAAACGCGGCGGAATGGTCGCGCCGCCTTAAGTGCGCAAGCTCATGCACCACAACGTAATCCACCAGCTCATTGGGCGCTGCGACGAGCCGCCAAACAAGGTTGATGCTTCCTTCCGGCCCGCACGAACCCCAGCGCGTGATTGCGGAGGACAGGCGAAGCGACACATACCTTACGCCCATTCTCTGTGAAAAATACCCGAGCCGCTCCTCAAAATGTGCGCGCGCGCGTTCCTTATACCACGCCTCCACGGCCTTCTTTGCGCTTTCACGCTTCTTCATAGGTACAAACAGCACCCCGCCCGAGGAAAAAACCTTGCTTGCGTTTTCGGAATAGTGGAGCATAAGGTTTTCCCCTAAAAAGAGAAAATGCTCGCCCTCCGTATAAGTGTGGAGCGGGAAACGCGAGAGCCGCGCGCGGCTCTCGCCTTGTTTTTTTAAAATCCAATCCGCTTTTTCGCGCACGGCATCTTCGATGGCGCTCAAAGGGACACGTTTTGGCGCGCGCACCACAAGAAGCCCTTGTTGCGTAACGCTCAGGCCTACGCTTTTTCTGGCGCTTCTTATAAGCTTGTCGATGCGCGGTGTTTGCATACCGTTTCCCCCTTGATGTTTTTTCCATTATAGCGCAAAGCCACAGCACAAAGAAACCCGCTATAAGCGCATGGGGCTACAGTGCGCTAAAAAGCCCACTGGGGTTCGGGGCCCATGGCCCCGGAAGCTTTTAACCGCCGCCAGCGACATGTGCGGTGGCGGCGGTCCTCCGGCGGGATACGCCCTCGGACACTTGGCCTTCGAGCCTTCGGAAGGCCTTGCCTGCAAGGCTTTCTTCTCAGGAACG
>DLFZ01000087.1 GCA_002482435.1 Christensenella sp. UBA7707 | reverse complement strand
TCGTTGCTTCCGTAATCGAGTAAAAACGCTTCGCTTTCGCCGAAGTGACGTTTCGTCACTTCGGCGATTTTTTTCAGAAAGGCTCGTTCACCACTCGCCTTTCTGCAAGGAGTCCCATCTGACGCACATGTCGTCAGATGGGACTTATTTGTATGGTTGGCTTCATGGAACCGAAACGGAAAAGGGACCGCAAAAGCAATAAGTACCCATAGATAAATAGGGGCAAAACTGTAGTGGCATGTTAGACAGCGTAGGAACAAAAATTGCCGAAAAGTTGCTAGAAACCAAATGGAGTAGTTCTACTATGCGTCGTTTTATTGATGAAGTGGATTTAGTTAATGTTTAAACAACATATCAATATCTTCAAAATGTTAATTTGTTGAAATACCGCACATTTTGCATTATGCTTATGGAAAAATTCTACTATATGGAGGTAATAGTATGCCTATTTCAAAGCCTGCACTTATTTATACAAATAGAATACTGTCATTTAGTCAGGATTTAGAAATGATAGATATTATATGTACCGCAAAAAAAAACAACGATTTGTTGTATGAAGAAAGTTGTTTATTCAAACACTATAAGCCGAAGAAGCACCAAATTTTACAAAAACGAAGCTCTAATGATAATAGTCGCAAAATTGTTGTCCAGCATCTACGAAAAACGATATATGTTGCATTTATAAAGGAGCTGTATGAGGAGTTGACATTATACTTAAAAGCTCTTATATATGAAGCGGCTATTGCTTGTACGGATAGCACAACTGCTTGCAGGTTAATAGGTGACAACACGTTCACAATGAAAGCTTCCGAAATCATACAATACTCGTCGATGGAACAGCTCATTGAAAAGGTTGCCGCAAACATCGTTCAATCATTAGAGAACGAGCGGAGCACAAAGGAGTTACTAAAAAAAATAGGCACCAAGCTAGATATAAAGATAGATGATTCAATACTTGAGGCTGTAGTGCCTTATCTTGAGCTTCGGCACAAATTGGTACACACTGATGGTAAGATTGATAGTGATTTCATGGCTAGGTTTCAAGGGTTTAAATACACAGATGGGTATGTCAGCCTAGGGTACGAGACTATTGATCACGCTAGGGAAAAGGTGGGGGAATTGGTTGCGAGTATTGATGGGGCTGCTTTGGCAAAGGGAATCTTAAGGCCAAATGCATGACTAGTAAGATGCATATTTGATATTGAATAGAAAAGCCTTGCGTTTGAAAAGGATTGCGGCATCTGTTTGTAGGGGCCGATCCCTTTGTCGGCCCGCTTGCAGAAATACCGTTCTCCCGTTTCCCCTGTGGACAAACTTCCTTACTTACGTTTACAATAACCAAAAAGAGAATTGCTTTTTGGGGAGGCTTTATGGGCTGCTGCATCGTGGTGGGCGCGGGCGAAAATGATACCCCCATCCGCAAAAAGGAAACGGGCGACCTTGTGATTGCCGCGGACGGCGGGTTTTCCTACCTTGCTCAATACGGCATGGAGGCCGACGTCGTCGCGGGGGACTTTGACTCCCTTCTCCAGCGCCCAAACCACCCGCATGTAATGGAGCTACCCAAAGAAAAAGACGATACCGACTTGCTGTTTGCCCTCAAATATGGGCTTTCACGCGGCTATCGGGAGTTCCATATTTACGGTGGAACGGGGGGAAGGGTTGATCATACGCTTGCCAACCTTCAATGCCTTTTGTACCTCGCGCAAAGCGGTGCGCAAGGGTTTTTGTACGGCGGCGGAAACGTATTTACCTGCGTCAAAAACGGCAGTGTCGCTTTTGACGAAGCCCATACGGGCACCGTTTCCGTGTTTGCGTGGGGCGGGGCGGCAAGCGGCGTGTACCTCGAGGGGTTATATTATCCGCTCACGGACGCGCACCTCACGCCGGATTTCCCCTTGGGCGTGAGCAACGCCTTTACGGGCAAAAAAAGCAAAATTACGGTAAAAAACGGCGCGCTTCTTGTGGTGTACCCGTATCGGGGGGAATAGCATTCCTGCGTTTTGCGGCCTAAAAACCGAATTGCGCATGCCTTGCCTATTATCAAAACAAAAAGGCTGTTTGCGCCGCACGCGCAAACAGCCTTTGCATCGTTTTTACTCACCTGAGTTTCTGTTCAATCTCCCGAATCACCTCAAACCCGCGCGGGCGGTTGTGGCCGCTCACGCAAAGCTTGAAGGAAAGTGCACGGTACGCCTCAAGCGTGTCGTGGTAAACCTCCGTGTCGCATTCGAGATTCGGCAAAATTTCCTCGTCGGTATCGCCGATGTTGTCACCCGCGTTCAAAATGCCGTCTACCTCGTCGAACACGCTGATGCAGTCCTCCGTGTGGCCGGGGCTGTAAAAAAGCCGCACGCCGTCGGATGGGAAGAAAAGCGCCGAATCGAACGTAAGGCGGGGCAGTGCAAACCGCACTTCTCCGCGCGCGATGTGCTTGTATTTTTCATAAGTTTGAAGCATGGTTTCCTCGAGAAGCTTCCGGCAGAGCGCATGCGAAACGAGCAGGCTCTCTTCAAAAAAGCCGTTGCCCCAAACATGGTCCCAGTGATGGTGCGTGTTCACCACCTCAAGGGGCTTTTTTTCATCCTTCAAAAGCTCCTTCAATGGGGCGACGCTTCCAAAGCCAAGTCCCGTGTCGATCAAAAAATTGTGATCCTTGCCGAAAATGAGCTGCAAATGAAGCCCCCAGTCGAGCCCCTCGTGCGAAAGCAGTATGCTCCTTGTGCCGATGCGCTGTGTTTGCATAATTCCTCCCGTTACTCCAAAATGCCTTTGCCCAAATCAAGCTCCAGCGCGTGGATGGTATGGCGAATGTGAATGGAAACCGCATGCCGTACGCCTACGGCGTCGCGGTTTTTGAGCATTTCAACGATCAAGCGGTTGTCGCGCAGGGTAAACTCCGCAAGGTTCGGGTCGCTGCCGTACAATAACCATGCATCCTTGATGGCGCTGTTGATGAGCGGAATGAGCTGCGTCATAAACTCGTTGTGCGCGGCCGATAAAATGGCGGTGTGAAACAGCGAGTCCGTATCCGTCCACGGCTTGCCGCCAAGAATCAGTGCCTCTACCTGTGCGCTCAGTTCCGCAACGTGGCTTATGTCTGCGGCCGAGCCGCGGGCGCAGGCGAGCGAGGCGGTTTGCGG
>DLFZ01000154.1 GCA_002482435.1 Christensenella sp. UBA7707 | reverse complement strand
GGTGCCGCGGTGCGGACAGCCCGCGCAGCAGGTGATGGGGCGGGGCATGGCAAGCGCCGCCTCCGCCGCGCCGAAGCCAAGCCGCTCCTCGGGGAAGTTTACGTTTTGCGCAGCGCAAAGCGCCTTGGCGCATTTGAGCGCGTCGTATGCGCCGATGCGGCTCAAGGTGCCGTTGAGCTTTCCTATAATATGTACGTCTTTTTTGAGCCGCTTGGCGGTAACGCAAAGCTCACGTTCAAGATACGGCTCCAACTCCTCCAGCACCACAATCGTGCCACAGCTTGCAACCATGGCCTCAAGTTCCTCAGAAGGATACGGCACAGTGCTGGCGGTTTTTAAAATAGCGGGCGCTTCAATACGGCAGCCAAGCCCGTTTGCAAGCTCGATGGCCTCGTCCACATACGCGTTCACAGCACCCATACTTACAATACCAAGCCCGCCTGCTGCATTAGGGAGCGAAAGTTTGAACAGTCCTTTTTCGCGAAGGATCGATTGTGCGTTTTGAAGCCGCTCAATGGCGGCGCGGTGCTGTGCCATGCAGATGGCGGCGCCCGCCTTGGTATAAACCTTAATATCCTTTTTGAGCGCGGCGGGCGTTTTTTCCGGTATGGTACGCGCCTCCACGTTTGCCGCCGCGTGCGCCTGCGCCACAGGGGTGGTGGAGCGCACAAATACCGGCGCGCCGGTTTGCTCGGAAAGCTCAAAGGCGAGCTTTACAAAATCGTAGGTTTCCTGCACGGTGGACGGCTCAAGCATAGGCATGTCGCTCATGAGCGCAAAGCCGCGCGAATCCTGCTCGACCATGCCGGTGGTAACACCCGGATCGTCGCACACATACACCACAAGCCCGCCCTCGGCACCCGAATACGCGATGCCGCAAAGCGAGTCGTACGCCACATTGAGGCCGGACATTTTCATGGTGCAAATGGCGCGCTTGCCCGCCCACGATGCCGCAGCCGCGACCTCCACCGCAACCTTTTCGTTAACGCTCCATTCAATGCACACATCGTCAAGGTCGTTTCGTCCGATGAGCGAACCGATGACCTCCGACGATGGCGTACCCGGGTAGCCGCAAATGACCTTTGCGCCCGCATGCAGCGCCGCGTGCGCCGCCGCCTCGTTTCCGCTGAGCATGACCGACATAAAATCTCTCCTATGAGCCGTTTCCCCGCCACACGGGGGCGTTGCCGTTTTTGATGAGTAGGAAGTTAAAAAGACTTGTTTCGCGCGCGGCAAAAAAACAAGAACGCCGCATCCGCGCAATCCTTGTTTTATTTGCCCTGTTTTGCCGTTTTCCTGCCGCGAAGCGGGATTCTATACGATATATTATTTTTTAGCGTTTTCTATGAAAAAGGCGGCTTATGCCGCCTTTTTTGAAAAACTCAAGCTTACACATCCAGCCCCAAAAACCGTTTTACCAAAAGACCGATTACAAACGATACCGCGGCTACCGAAAGGCTTACAAGGCTCATCTCCAAAAACTTCTTTTTGAACGAAATGGTTCGCGTAACGGAAATGTAGTAATTGAACGCCGCGATCACCGAAATGGCGAGCAAAAGCATAATGCCGAGCGAAATGAAATACGCGCCATCAGGCAAAACAAGGTACGGCAAAAGCAAAAGCATCACCGTCATAAGGTATGCAAAGCCCGTATAGGAGGCGGATTTGAGCGCGTTTTTGCCGCCCTCCTCGTGCCTTACGGAAAGGTATTCCGACGATGCCATGGAAAGCGTTGCCGAAACGCCCGTAATAAGCCCCGCAAGCGCGATGAGGCGGTTGCTTTGCATGGCAAACGTCCAGCCCGCAAGGCTTCCCGTAAACTCCACAAGCGCATCGTTTAATCCAAGCACAATGGAACCCACATACCGCAGCTTTTCCTCGTCGATGATCTCGATGAGCGCCTTTTCGTGCGCCTCCTCGTCGATGAGAATGCTTTTTACTTCGGGTACCACCGTTTCAAGCGCTTCGATCACCTCAACCGCCTCGCCCGCATTTTCTTTATAAAGCGGAGATTCCATGCGCTTGATGGCAAAGGTATAGCCGAGCAAACGCGCGAGAAGCACATAGTAAAGCGCCCGCACCTTGCTGTATTTCACGTCAACGCCGGTGTAGCGCTTCCATATGTCGTAATGGCGCTGCTCCTCCGCGGCGATTTTCAAAAGCGTTGCCTTATCCGCATCCTTTTTGATCAAGGACGCAATCTTTTCATAGACGTGCTTTTCGAGAATTTCTTTGGCTTGGTACCGCAAAACCTTCCTTTGAAGCTCCTGCCCGTTCATATGCCCGCTTCCTTTCCATGATGGGTTTTTGAAGAATGCATTACGGTTCTACCTACGGTAGCGCCGCACAAACCTTTTGCAGCGTGTTGGCGTTTCGCGAGGTAACGGCATCGCGGTAACGCGCCGCGCCAAGTACCTTTGCGCCAAAGGCGGAGCTTAGCGTTTCGCCCTTTTTCACCGTCCAGAACGCGCCGCGAAGAAAGGGCGTGAACGTTTCGTTTTCGCTGTGCGGCAAAGCCGCAAATGCATCCGCAAGCTCATGCAAAACGGCCTCCCCTTCGAAAAACAAATAATAGAGGTGCGTCGCCTTATCAACAGCGAAATTTTGCGCCGCCTCGGCAATACGCCGCACCTCGTCGCCCGTGCGCAAGATAAGATGCGCGTCATAAGAAAAGCGCTTGGAAAGCACCGCTTCAAGCATGTGCTTTATTTCCTGCTTCTCTACACCCTCCGAAAAGGAAAACACCGCGTTGCCAGTCGCAAGCACGGTTTTTGCGCCGGTACAGCCACACACGGCAAGCACTTCACGAAGTGCCTCCATCTTTATGGTTACGCCGTTTACGTTGATTCCGCGCAAAAACGCGGCATATACAGCCATACCCTATCCTTCCGCTTTCTCCTTAAAATACGCGACGATGCCATTGTAAATGCCGCGCGCCATTTTCGCTTGAAAATCCGCATCGGTCAAAAGCCTATCCTCATCGGCGTTGGTCATATGCCCCATTTCGATGTTTGTGACGGGGCGCGTACACCAGTTGAACCCCGTTTGATCGGAACGGTAGGTGATGCCTTTTTCGGTATTCAGGCCGGTTTCCTCACCATAGGCCTTCAAAATGGCCTTCGCGGCAAGCACGCAATCGTCATAATACGGATAGCTTTTGCTCTTTGGCACAAGCATGAACGCACCGCGCACGCTGTGGTCGGTGTTGCCGTTGCAATGCAAGCGAACGCCCAAGTCCACCGAATTGTCGTTGAAAATTTCGGCGCGCTCGATGTTGCTGATGTTTACGTTCGCCTTGGTATGCGTCATCACCACCGTCGCGCCCGCCTGCTCGAGCATATCCCGCAAAAGAAGCCCTACGGCAAGGTTCACTTCGTATTCGTACACCCCCGTCGCCACGCCGCGCGTGCCGGAGGATACCTTTTTTTTCATGGTGGAAGAGCCCGGCGCCACGGGTTCCGTATCGGAATCCGAATGCGCCTGATGCCCCGGATCCACGCCGATCACAAGGCCAGAAAGCGGTTCTTCATCCGAACCGTTCTGTGGCCTTTTTGTGGGCTTTGGCGAAGCGGTGGGCGCCGGAGAGGGCGTTTGCAAAGGCGATGCCATCGGCTCCGCCAAGGGTGGCGTGGCCGTAATCACCGGAGATGGTGCAAGCGTTGCCGCGGGCGGAAACGTAGCCGAAGGCGTGAGGGAAGGCACGGCGGATGCGGAAGGCGTCGTAACCGCAGGCGTAATGGCCACCGTATCGGGCACGGTTTCCCGTTTTATACAGCCCGAAAGCGGCGCAAGCATGAGCACGCACAAAAAGAGGATCGTCAATCTACGCGCGCCGCCCGTTTTCATGCTTTCTTTGCTCCTTCTCTTCCGCGATTTTTGTTGTTTTCTTTTGTTATTATACCATAGGAGTGAAGGCGGCATAGCGCATTCGCGCGCCTTTTGCGGAAAGCTTCACAAATTTGAAACAAAAAGAAAAAGCGCCCCCCTTTTACAAGAGGAGCGCGCGTAGAACAGCAAAGCACCGCGCCTGTTCGGGCTTATTTCCTTCGCACTTGCGCGCCAAACGGCAAAAGCGCAAGCTGTGCAAATTTGAAGCACTGAAGCCCGAACGGAAGGCCGACAATCGTCACACAAAAAACCACGCCGATTACCGCCGCCGTTACGGCAAGCTCCACACCGCTCAGAAGAAGCCACAAAATATTAAGCAAAAACGAGCCTGCGCCCGTGCCGAAAACGATCTCTTTGCCAAACGGGAAAAACGCGAGCTTGGCAAACTTAAAGCACTGCACGCCCCATGGAATGCCCACGATGGTGACGCACCAAAAAAGCCCCGCAATACCCCAGCAAAGCCCTAAAATAAGCCCGACTAGCAAAAACCACAAAAGGTTGCCGATCAAACGCACAGCGTTCCCCCCCTTATTTGCCGGCTTCGTACCGGTTTGGAGCAGATTGTACAAGGTTTCGCGGTTTGTGTCAAGAAATGCGGATTCATTCCGTTACGATAAGCCTGTTTTCCAAGTTAAATCCTGCCTTTTGGGTTTTTTATTTCCGCAAGCGCCGCTTTTCAGGCACAATGTTTTCGCGCTATACGACGGGCCATTTCCGCGGGCATGGTACAACACCACCTCAAAAAGCTCTGCGCGGTGGTAGGCATGCCTTTGCGCGCAAAGTTTATCC
>DLFZ01000165.1:4842-5045 GCA_002482435.1 Christensenella sp. UBA7707 | reverse complement strand
CCGCACATGTCGCCACAATGGACTTATTTTTATGGTTGGCTCCATGAAGGGGTGAGGAAAAGACGCGCTTCGGCGATGACGGCACAGAAAACCACGGGCTATATCGCTTCTCTGTGCGATACAGCCCGTGGTCGGTAAGTCTTTTGTTGTTCGCGCGGTTCATAGCCACCCCACCGCCGCCCTGCCTTCCCCTTTGGGGAAAA
>DLFZ01000165.1:3997-4832 GCA_002482435.1 Christensenella sp. UBA7707 | reverse complement strand
GCCGCCGAATGAGGAGGCGTTCAAAATGTTGGCATATCGTTGAAATTAGCATTTGTTATGTTCATGTTATGCTTATTCGGTACGGTTGATAGGATGCCATGCAATTATGCGTCTGTTTTCCTCATCATATAGCGTAATATCCGCCGTTTCAGGCATATTGGCAAAATCCCCCTCTATTTTTGATTCATAGGGATTGTTCTTTAGCCATTCATTCCAAAAATAATCATCTGCTTCCTTAGCCGCCTGTTCACCTGTCATCTCGCTGCCATATGAATAAACAATTTTTAGATATTCAGACGAAGCAAGGCGTATTATTTCAAATCCGTCTCCCGCTTGTGACTTGCTAATGTTCTCACAAGCTATATCATCTCCACAAACCCAATCAAACTGCTCATCTTTTCGGCATGAATTGCAAAACAAACTATATACTTCATTAGCGCCGGATTTTTCTTTTAGCTGTTTAATTAAGCTTTTTTGAGGGAAACCATATTTGCGCTCCCATTCTTGAAGTTCGTTGGGAGGTATATCACGCCACGACATATACCCTTTTATGGCAAGATATTCTTTTTGGGGTAAAAACTCTATTGCAATTTCATATTTCATTTTTATTTTCCTCTTTATCTACCAATTCTGTAGCTAAGTCGATAATTGCTGTTTGCCTGCAAATTATCCTAGCATGAATCCGCCTTCTTTACAAACAGCGTGCAACCAAAAGGCGCGTTATAGCAGTTCCCTTTCACGGAATGCTCTTCGCGCCTTTTTTAAAAGCCCTTTCAAATCGGCAGAGAGCCGCCTGCCCGCCCTACGTTATGCTTCCCCCGTGGAAGCGGCACTC
>DLFZ01000165.1:0-3931 GCA_002482435.1 Christensenella sp. UBA7707 | reverse complement strand
TTATGAAGCGCGGGGCCTCGGCTGGGAAGTTCTTGCGGCACGAGAAGCAGCGCCTCGCGCAAAAAACCGCCTGAAAAACGCTCGTCGAGTACACGCCCAACATAGTTCATCGCCCAAACGGGTACGCCGTTTTCCCAAACCGCCTCCTCGCCTGCAAAGCGTTCGCCGCCAAGGTAGGTGTCGAGATAGGAAAAAGCGCCTTTTTCATAAAAAAAGATCGTGCGAACACGGCCGCGAAGGGGCGCTCTTCGTTCCGTTTGCCGCATAGGTGTTTTTCTTTGCCTCGCGCAAAAACGCACGCAGCGCTTCCGTACCAACGGGCTCGAGCGCTGCAAGCGCCGTGCTGCACCCATTTTCCTCCTCTTTTAAAAGCCGGTCGAGCGTCACGCCGAAAAGTTCGCTCAGCGCGATCAGGTTTGAAACGTCGGGCATTGCCGCACCAGTTTCCCATTTCGCTACCGCCTGGCGCGAAACGTTGAGCTCTGCCGCGAGCGCCTCCTGAGAAAGGTTTTTGCGTTTCCTGAAAAAAGAAAGCTTCTGTTGAAAATCCATACATCTCACCTCGCAACAAGCATACCATTGAATCGTGCTCTGCAACATGCCCGCGTTTTCTCTTTTTTGTCTACCGGCGGTTGCATTATCAACAAACCGCCTTTGACGCTTTTTTGAGTTTACAGGGGTTGCTTGTGCCTACGGCACGGCCCAAATTGCATATGGTTATGATTGTAGGCTGAATGGCTTTTTACGAAAGAAGCGCGCGGTTTCCCGCGCGCTTTCCGTGTTTTCCGAAATCTTCGGCCTTACTTCCCTACGCTCTTGGCGTAGTCGCCAAGCTTTTTGTCCTCGGTGGAAATATGCTTGGTGAGCCAGTCGATCACGAGCTGGTTCGCGTTGAGGATCACGAGGATGTTGCCGCCCGACTGCGCGTATTCCGCCTTGAGCTTTTTCAGGCTTTCCAAAAACGCGGTGTGCTGTTGTTTCTGGTTGGGGTAGCCGGGATAGTTGATGGAAAGCATATAGGCTTCCTCATCGCCAAAGTGCTTTTTGGTGTAATCGTCCAAAAAGTCGAGCATTTCGCCAAC
This sequence comes from Christensenella sp. UBA7707, assembly GCA_002482435.1. Taxonomy (GTDB): domain Bacteria; phylum Bacillota; class Clostridia; order Christensenellales; family CAG-138; genus UBA7707. The sequence continues at coordinate 2,849 of DLFZ01000165.1, read as the reverse complement.
GAATTCGGCAGATTTGCGGTTTTTGCCGGCCTCAAAAAGCTGGTCGGCCTTGTCAAACCAGGTCATGTGTTGCTTGTCGATTTCCGACACGCCGATGGCCAGTGTGGGATTCCAGGGCATAAATGTTCCTCCTTGTTTTATAAAATGCTGTGCTTTCAATCTCGCGGTGCCGCGTGCTTATTTACCGATGCTCTTGGCGAAGTTGCCGATCTTTTTATCCTCTACGGAGATGTGATGCATCAGCCAGTCGATCACGAGCTGATTGGCACCCAAAATAACGAGGATGTTTCCCTTGCTCGCCTCGTAATCCTGCTTGAGCTTTACAAATTTTCCAATAAAATCCTTATGCTGCTGCTTTTGAAGCTGCAAATCGGGGTAGCCGATGGCGGCCATGTACGCTTCCTCATCGTTGAAGTGCGTAACGGTGTAATCACCCAAAAAGTTCAAAAGCTCTCCGACGTATTCCTTCGATTTTCCGTTTTTGCCCGCTTCAAAAAGCTGCTCCGCCTTTTGAAACAGCGTTTCATGCTGCTTGTCAATTTCCGGCACGCCAATGGCCAATACAGGATTCCAAGGCATAACTGCTCCTCCTAATAACTTTTGCGCTTAGACCCATCGCATCCTAAGTCTGGGGTATGAAAAGTATAATTGTTATAATAGTTATCGGACTTTTCGACGCATGTCAATATCCCATTTCGCGCTTTTTCGCAAATTTTCCCGCTCCCGTGATGTATACAGGTATTCTTCTTGCGCGTTTCTTGCAACGGCGCGCGGTATGGTTTAAGATGATGTCGCAGACAATTCGCCACATCACCCATTATTTCAATAGTTAAGAGGTGCAGCATGATAACCCTGAGTAGCCACGGCGTTTACCTTGTAAACGGTGTTCCGCAGGAGAGCTTTTCGCTTTCACCCGAAGAAGGCCGCGAACGCACGATCGCCTATTCCATCCTCCGCGCGCACAATACATCCGGCGACGCGAAAAAGCTCAAGATCCGCTTCGACAGCCTCGCCTCCCACGACATCACCTATGTAGGCATCATCCAGACCGCGCGCGCAAGCGGCATGAAGGAATTCCCCGTTCCCTACGCCATGACCAACTGCCACAACAGCCTGTGCGCAGTGGGCGGCACCATCAACGAGGACGATCACGTGTTCGGCCTTTCGGCGGCGCAGCGCTACGGCGGCATTTACGTGCCCGCCAACCAGAGCGTTATCCACTCCTACGCCCGCGAAGCGCTCGCCAAGTGCGGCGACATGATCCTCGGCTCCGACAGCCACACCCGCTACGGCGCTTTGGGCACCATGGGCGTTGGCGAAGGCGGCCCCGAGCTTGCCAAACAGCTTCTTAAAAACACCTACGACATCAACGCTCCCGAAGTGGTGCTTGTTTACCTCACGGGCAAACCGCGCCGCGGCGTTGGCCCGCACGACGTAGCCATCGCGCTTGTAAAGGCCACCTTCGAAAACGGCTTTGTAAACAACAAGGTCATGGAATTTGCTGGCCCGGGCGTACACGAGCTGCCTGTCGAATTCCGCAACGGCATCGACGTAATGACCACCGAAACCACCTGCTTGAGCTCCATTTGGGAGACCGACGAAAAGGTGGAGCGCTTCTACGAAGTTCACGGCCGCAAGGAAGCTTACAAAAAGCTGACCGCAGGCAGCGGCGCCTATTACGACGGCATGATCACCATCGAGCTCGACAAGGTCGAGCCGATGATCGCGCTGCCCTTCCACCCGAGCAACGCCTACACCATCCGCGAGTTCACCGCCAACGCCAAGGAAATCCTCAAAAAGGTTGAGGAAGACGCCGTGAAACAGCTTGGCGGCAAAGTGAAGCTCGACCTCGTTTCCAAGGTGGATGAAAAGGGCAACGTACACGCCGAGCAGGGCATTATCGCCGGCTGCGCGGGCGGCTTGTTCGACAACATCGCCGAGGCGGCTGAAATTTTAGACCAAGGCGACATCGGCAACAGCTATTTTAACCTTTCCGTTTACCCCACAAGCGTCCCCGTAAGCCTCGACCTTACGCGCGTCGGCGCTTCTCAAAAACTTCTTAAAGCGGGCGCCATTTTGAAGCCGAGCTTCTGCGGCCCGTGCTTTGGCGCGGGAGACGTACCCGCCAACCAAGGCCTTTCCCTGCGCCACACCACCCGCAACTTCCCCAACCGCGAAGGCTCCAAGCCCGGCGACGGCCAGGCGGCTGCGGTTGCGCTTATGGATGCGCGCTCCATCGCGGCCACGGCGAAAAACGGGGGCATCATTACCGCCGCTACGGAGATCGACTATGAAATCCCCGCCGAAGAATACCGCTTCGACGGCAGCATTTATGAAAAACGCGTGTACAACGGCTACAAGAAGGCCGACCCGACGGTTGAGCTCAAGTTCGGGCCTAACATTGCGGACTGGCCGAAGATGTACGCGCTCACCGAAAACGTGCTGCTGCCCCTCGTGGCCGTCATCCGCGACGCGGTGACCACAACCGACGAGCTTATCCCCTCGGGCGAAACCTCGTCGTACCGCTCCAACCCCATCAAGCTCGCGCAGTTCACGCTTTCCCGCCGCGTGCCCGAATACGTCGGCCGCAGCAAGGAAGTTGCCGCGCTTGAAAATGCAAGGCGCGACGGCGCTCCCTCGAAGGAAGTGCTCGACGCTCTTAACCATGTGGGCAATGCGCAAGAGCTCATCAAAACCACGGGCATCGGCTCCTGCCTGTTCGCCAACAAACCCGGCGACGGCAGCGCGCGTGAGCAGGCGGCTTCAAGCCAGAGGGTACTTGGCGGCCTCGCCAACATCTGCTACGAGTACGCCACAAAGCGCTACCGCAGCAACTGCATCAACTGGGG
>DLFZ01000138.1 GCA_002482435.1 Christensenella sp. UBA7707 | reverse complement strand
GTGGAGGGCATCGGCTTTAAAACCGCCGACAAAATCGCCATGAACGCCGGGCTTGCGGCGGACTCGCCCTTCAGGCTGCGCGCGGGCGTGCGTTATACGCTCCAATGGGCGCGGCAGGAGGGACATACCTGTTTGCCGCGTGAAAAGCTTGTGGAGGTTGCGGCCGAGCTTTTGGGTGCACAGGTTCAACCAGCGGAGCGCGCGCTTGAGGATTTGATCGTTCACTCTCAGCTTGCGTATAAGATTGTGGACGGAACAGACGCGGTGTTTTTGCCGGATATGTTCTTTATGGAAAGCGAATGTAGTAGGCGGCTGGGGCGCTTGAACAGGCCGCCCGCCCGCTGCGATTATTCCATCATCAACTACCAAATCGACTTCTTGGAAAAGTCGCTTCATATTGCGCTTCACCCGCAGCAACGATCCGCCGTATACGCCGCGCTTACAAGCGGCGCGCTCGTGATTACGGGTGGCCCAGGCACGGGCAAAACCACCATTTTGGAGTTTATCATCCGCATCAGTGAACAGCTTGGGCTTTCCTATGAGCTTTGCGCGCCGACAGGCCGTGCGGCAAAGCGCATGACCGAAGCAACAGGCACCGAGGCGCGCACCGTGCACAGGTTGTTGGAGTACGGCTACGGGCAGGAAAGCTTTTCGCGCAACGAGGAGAACCCGCTCGATACCGATATGGTGATCATCGATGAAATGTCCATGGTGGACGTACCCTTAATGCACGCGCTGTTAAAGGCAGTTACGCCGGGCACACGCCTTATCATGGTGGGGGATGCCGACCAGCTGCCGTCGGTTGGCGCAGGTAATGTACTGCGCGACATCATCGGCAGCGAAACGTTGCCTGTCATACGCCTCACGGAGGTATTCCGCCAGTCCGAACGCAGCCTTATTGTTGAAAACGCACACCGCATCAACCGTGGCGCGCCGCCCATGGTGGAAGCGGATAACGGAGAATTTGGCTTTGAATACATTGAGGGCAAAGAGGACGTACTGCGCCGTGTGATTGCGCTTTGTACAGGGCGCACCAATAAGCTTGGCACGCGCGATCCCTTAAAGGATGTGCAGGTGCTTGCTCCCATGAAAAAGGGCACACTCGGTGTTTTTAACCTCAACGCAAGGCTTCAGGCCGCGCTCAACCCGCCCGAATACAAAAAGCGCGAGCGGAAGTTCGGAGAAACCGTGTTTCGCGAAGGCGATAAGGTGATGCAGGTAAAAAACAACTACCGCATCGAGTGGGCGCGCAAAAGCTGCGGCCCCGGCGCAGAGGGCGGACAGGGCGTTTTTAACGGCGACCTCGGTACCATTTTGCGCATCGACAGTGAAGCGCAAACCCTTCAGGTGCTGTTTGACGACGAACGATGCGCGATCTATGAGTTTTCCATGCTCGAGGAATTGGAGCTTGCGTACTGCATTTCCATACACAAAAGCCAGGGGAGCGAATTCCCCGTGGTGCTCATGCCCCTTGTGGACGGGCCGCCGCAGCTTTTGACACGAAATCTTTTATATACGGCCGTCACCCGCGCGCGCAAGCAGGTTTACATCGTGGGTCATGAGAGCTGTATTTTGACCATGGTGCGCAATTCGCAGGTCAAAAAGCGTTACAGCGGCTTAAAGAGCTTTTTAAAGGAGGCTTCTGCCGCCATGGCGGCGGGCGGAGCAACATGAGCCTTTCTGAAACGGTTTTGAACGCGCTTTTTCCAAAGCATGTCGCCTGTTCGGTTTGCAACCGCGAGGCGGTTATAAACGAAAAAGGTGTTTGCACGGCGTGTGAGGAAAAGCTTCGCATATGCCCGCCGCTTCCGATGCTTTCACAAACCGATGGGTTTGCCGCGGGGCTTTTGTATACCGAGGGCATCAAGCAGGCCATGCACCGTTTCAAATACGGTGACGCGCAGTATTTGGCGGAGTTTTTCGCTTCGTACATGCGCCTTGGCGAAGGCTGGGAGGCGGACGTGATCGTTCCCGTACCCATTCACAAAAAGCGGCTTCGTGCGCGCGGCTACAACCAAAGCGCGCTCATCGCGCAATGTCTTTCTAAGGCGTTTGGGCTTCGTGTGGACGAAACGCTTCTGTCGCGTATAAAAAGCACCCGCACGCAAACGGCGCTGAGCGTTGACGCACGGCGAAAAAACGTGAAAGCTGCATTTGCCGCACGGCCGTGCGGGGGGCTTAGCATCGTTTTGGTGGACGATGTAAAAACCACCGGAAGTACGCTTTTCGAGTGCGCCAAGGCTCTCAGGGCGGCGGGGGCGCGGCGCGTGTATGCGCTTGCCGCCTGCGCGGACGAACTGCCTTATCAAGGATAGTTGCGGCAAGAAAAAAGGTTAAAAAATGGGAGGGAGTTACCATGAAAGCGCTTCTTATCAACGGCAGCCCGAACGAACAAGGATGTACCTACACCGCGCTTTGCGAGGTTGCGGAAACCCTGAAAAAGCACGGCGTTGAAACCGAGCTTTTGTACCTCGGCAAAAAGCCCATCGCCGGCTGCATCGACTGTGGGCATTGCTTTGAAACGGGGCTTTGCGTGTTTCAGGATAAGGTAAACGAGGTGCTCTTGCGGCTTAAAGAAATCGACGCCATCGTTTTGGGTTCGCCGGTCTATTACGCCGGCGCGAGCGGGCAGCTTACCGTTTTTTTAGACCGCCTGTTTTTTGCGGGCGGACATGACCGTTTTCAAGGCAAGCTCGGCGCGAGCGTGGTTTCCTGCAGGCGCGGCGGCGCGACCGCCGCGTTTGACAGGCTCAACAAGTATTTTACCATCAGCAGCATGCCCATTGTGTCCTCGCAATATTGGAACCATGTGCACGGCCTTACGCCCGACGACGTGCGGAAGGATGAGGAAGGGCTTCAAACCATGCGCACCCTTGGGGAGAATATGGCATGGCTTTTGAAGTGCATTGAGGCGGGACGAAAAAACGGCGTTGCGCTCCCAAACTACGAGCCGCGCGTTGCCACAAATTTCATCAGGGATTGATCTAAAACGCATCATAAATATGCCATACGGCGCTGATGAATAGCACCCCAAAAGGTTTTTCAGTTTTAGTATACAGCCTAACTTTATGGTGCTGTTCATGCTTCTCCAGCCTGTTTTTGGCAACGCTTTGCGTCCGGCGGGTTTGTACTTTTTTCAAAACACCTCTCATAAGCTGTACAAAGCTTGTTCGGGGGTGTTTTTATGTATACATACATTGAGCAGCGCGTGTTGGACGTGGCGGATTACATCATAGAAAACGGCGCGACGGTGCGAAGCGCTGCAAAGGAATTTCGCATCAGCAAAAGTACGGTGCATAAGGACATGCAAGAGCGGCTTCGCATGCTGAACCCCGTGGCCTACAAACAGGTAAAGCGGGTTCTTGAACACAACAAAGAGGAGCGGCATATCCGCGGGGGAATGGCCACTTACCGCAAGTACAAGGGAGAACGGTAGGGGCTGAGAAACGTGGAGGCAAAATGTTTTTGAATAAAAATAAAGAATTTGCCGTTGACATAACGGAGGGACTGGTGTAATATAACTCACCAAGGAACCACCGTTTGAATAAATCTGATGCGTGTATACGCGCCGCGAAGGAAAGGAGGGATCACACAATGACGAATCGCGCTATGAACATGTGCCGAATGTGTGTGATCATGCTCCCTGAATTTGATAGCGGGTGTATGCGTTTCGGC
>DLFZ01000124.1:1278-2502 GCA_002482435.1 Christensenella sp. UBA7707 | reverse complement strand
TGGCGCTGAACGCGGCGGTGGAGGCCGCGCGGGCGGGCGTGCACGGCAAGGGCTTCGCAGTGGTGGCCGAGGAGGTCAGAAACCTCGCGGCGCGCAGCGCGGGAGCGGCCAGGGAGACGACGGAGCTGATCGAAGGCTCCATACAGAAGACGGAGGCCGGCACGAAGATTGCGGACGAGACGGCGCAGGCGCTGGCCGCCATCGTGGACGGAGTGGACAAGGCGGCGCAGCTGGTCGGCGAGATTGCGGCGGCATCGGGCGAGCAGGCCACGGCGATCGCGCAGGTGGACCGCGGCATCGAGCAGATGTCGCAGGTGGTGCAAACGAACTCCGCCACCGCCGAAGAGCAGGCTGCAACGAGCGAGGAGCTCAACGGACAGGCGGAAATGCTCCGTCAGCAGGTAAGCCAGTTCAGCGTGAAGGAAACAGCCACAACGTAAGCGTAGCGATCGAGTGACCCAAAAAATAAGCCTGTTTGGCCATGCGCAGCAAAACCATCCGTCCAGACGGCGGATTGTGGAAATGCTAAACCTATCTCCCAATATAAAAGAGGCCACCGCAGCATTGCATGCGCGGGGGCCTCTTTCAATGAGGTTTGCATGTTCCATTATGGCCAAAACCAGGCGAAAATTCAATATATTTGCTTCTCCGCGGCGGGACGCGTATATTATTATTATGTCAAAATTGCTAATTTCTGGGCGAAAAAATCACGAAATACATAGTATGGCCTAATTTTTCACAGGACACGGTATATTTGGGAGGAGCAATGAAGAAAACGAGTAAATTTTTGCAGAGCATCCGAACCAAGTTCAAAACCCGCCCCATTTTCAAGCCGCGCGTTAAAAAAACCTCGCAAGCAAAAACAAAGCCCGTTGTCGCACACCTTGCAAAGGCGAAGCTTTTGCACAGGCTGTCGGTTCGTATCACGGCGGTTGTGCTTGTTACGTTTTTTGCGTTAATGGCGGTAATGTATGCGTATTTGAGCATTTCACTTTCAGATGTTCTGACAAAAAACGCGCAGAAAAATGTCGAAATGCTGGCCGAGCAGAACGCGGCGGAAGTGTCCGAATTTTTCGGCGCTGTTTCCGCTTACGCGGATTCCCTCTCCATCTTCATGGGAAGGCTTTCAGACGGCGGGCTCGATAAGCCCAGTTTCTCAAAAATCGTACAGAAAACGCTGAAGGACTGTCTCAATGACGACCGCATCGACAGCGTTTATGTGGC
>DLFZ01000124.1:0-1239 GCA_002482435.1 Christensenella sp. UBA7707 | reverse complement strand
TTTACCGAGAGGGCGCAGGCACTTCCTGCTTTACAAGCAACGACTATGAAATCTATTCCGCTACGGAAGCCTATGTAGAGGTGCAGGCTTCCGGCGTGCCTCACTTCACAGAACCCTATGCAAACGACATGGCCGGTGGTAAATCGATGATAACGGTAAGCTACCCCATTACAAACGGCACAGGTACCTTTGTTGGCGCGGTATGCTGTAACATCACCGTTGAAAAGCTCAGCGCTCTCGGGCAGAAGACCGGCGATTATACAAGCGCATACAGCTACATTCTCACCAACAGCGGCACATTGCTCTCCCATTCGGGAGACACGCAGCGCGTAGGCTCCGTTTACGGCAGCGCCGCCGCGGATACCGATGCCGCCGAAGCACTCGTGGCGGTAAAAAACGGAGAAGCGCTTTTTGAAGACGACGCAACGTCCATCGCCGGCAATCCCGCCTATATCTTTTACCGTCCCATTTCGCTTCCCCGCATGGACACATCGTTCTCCAGTGCATTTGCTGTAGAAATTTCCGAAGCGTACGGCAGCCGCGACGCCATGCTGCGAAACGTTCTTCTTCTCATTCTTGGTGGAATTGCAGTTATGTTCTGCGCAACCTTCCTGAATATTTCCAGGCTTGTATCCCCCGTACAAAAGATTGTGAAGGTTGCGGAAAACCTTAAAAAAGGCGATCTGAACATCACCGAAAGCATGAAGCAGAAAAACGAGTTCGGCACGATCTTCAACGCCATCTGCGGCGTGAGCAGCACCCTCAGCGAACTTGTGAGCGATACGACCGCCCTCACCCAGGCAGCGAGCAACGGCAACCTCGCCTACCGTGCCGACCCCGAAAAACATCAGGGCGCTTACAAGGAAATCCTCGAAGGCATCAACGATACCCTCGACGCGGTGATCGAACCTGTGAACGAAGCGAGCAGCGTCCTTGTCGAGCTTTCGCAAGGCAGGCTCGACATTGCCGTAAACGGCGACTATAAAGGCGACCACGCAACCATCAAACACGCCCTCAACGATACCATAGAGATCCTACGCAACTACATCAGTGAATTGAGCGAGCTTCTCGGACGCATGGCAAACGGCGATTTCAGTATTGTCATCACAAGTGAATATCGGGGCGAGTTTTCAAAGCTCAAAGCTTCCATCAACACCATTGCGGATTCCATGAGCGCCGTGCTCTCAGACATCCGCGCTGCGGCGGATCAGGTTTCCGCCGGAACCAGGCAGGTATCCG
>DLFZ01000042.1 GCA_002482435.1 Christensenella sp. UBA7707 | reverse complement strand
GACCAAAGCATTTACGGCTGGCGCGGGGCGGACATCAGAAACATTCTGGGCTTTGAGAAGGATTTTGAGGGCACGCGCGTGATCCGCCTCGAGCAAAACTACCGCTCCACAAGCGCCATCCTCAACGCGGCGAACGCCGTCATTGAAAACAACATGGGCCGTAAGCGCAAAAAGCTGTGGACCGAAAAAGAAGGCGGCGAAAAAACCGAGGTTTATACCGCTGCCGATGAGCGCGACGAGGCGCGTTTCATCTGCCAGAAAATACTCGACGGCGCGCGCGAGGGAAGAAGCTACGCGGATTTTGGCATCCTCTACCGTATGAACGCGCAAAGCCGCGTCATCGAGGGCACGCTTTCCAACTTCGGCATTCCTTACCGCGTGTACGGTGGCCAGCGCTTTTACGAGCGCAAGGAAATCAAAGACATCATGGCTTATTTGCGGCTTATCTACAACCCGAGCGACGATGTGGCGCTTTCGCGCATCATCAACATCCCGCGCCGCGGCATCGGCGATACGACGGTTGCGGAGCTCAACCGCACCGCACAGGAAAAGGGTGTTTCCATGCTCATCGCCGCCATGCAGGGCGAGGAGGCGGGGCTTAACGCGCGCGTCGCGGCAAAGTTAAAACCCTTTGCCGACAGCGTAGGAGAATTTATGGCCCAGCAAATGCTCATGCCGCTTTCCGAGTTTGTAGCATGGCTTGTAAACGCGCTTCAATATGAGCAATATCTGGCTTCGGACGACAAAAAAACCGACATCGAATCCCGCATGGAAAACATCCGCGAGCTTGTGGGCAACATAAAGGAAATCGAACGCGACCTGCCGGAGGGCGAAAGCGCGCTCGCCTCGTTTTTGGAAAACGTGGCGCTCGTTGCGGACATCGATGCGATGGATGGCGAAAGCCGCACCGTTGCGCTTATGACGCTTCACAGCGCCAAAGGCCTTGAGTTTCCGGTGGTGTTTCTTGCTGGTATGGAGGAAAATATCTTTCCTACCTCGCGCGCGCGAAACAGCCTTGCCGAATCCGCCATGGAGGAGGAGCGGAGGCTTTGCTATGTGGGCATTACCCGCGCAAGGGAGAAGCTTTATCTCATTCACGCAAAGCAGCGTCAGCTTTTCGGCGACTACTCGCTCAACCGCCGTTCCCGCTTCATTGAGGAGATCCCTTCGGAGCTTTTGCAGCAGGAACAAAAAGAGCAAAAGCGCGAGGAAAGCTACACCGTGGTGCAGGGGAAATCCGGCGGGTATGCCGCCCGCGCCAACGCCTATTTCGGCTTCGACCCGAAAGCGTCCGCCGCGCCGCCCGTCGTCAAACCCAAAACGCCCGATAGAACCTATCAGGCGTTTGAGCGCGTGAAGCACGCGCAGTTCGGCCTCGGCACCGTTCTAGAGGTAACGGGCGCGGGCAGCGCCACCATCATCACCATCGACTTTGATACCGTGGGCGTGAAGCGCTTTGCGGCCGCCTACGCACCCATCCAGCCCGAATAAAAGGAGGCGCTTTATGGCCGACCGCATGCAAGAGCTTGTGAAGCTTCTCAACGAATACGCAAACGCCTACTACGTGCTTGATGCCCCAAAGGTGAGCGACGCCGAGTACGACGTGCTTTTCGACGAGCTTTTGGCGCTCGAAAGGGAAACTGGCACTGTGCTTCAGGATTCTCCCACTTTGCGTGTGGGCGGCGCGCCGCTTGCGGCCTTTCAACCGCATAGGCACCTGAAGAAGCTTTTGAGCTTCGATAAGGTGCGCACGCCCGAGGATATGAAGGACTGGGCGAGCCGTGCAGAAAAGCTCCGCGCCGAATTTGTGGCAAAAACGGGCGAAACCTTGCCGCCGCTTTCCTATGCGCTCGAATATAAGTTTGACGGGCTTACCGTGAACCTCACCTACGAAAACGGCGTGCTCGTCAACGGCGCCACGCGCGGCAACGGCGAGGTGGGCGAGGAAATTCTGCCGCAGATCAAAACCATACGCTCCATCCCCTTAAGTGTGCCCTTCAAAGGGCGCATGGAGGTGCGGGGCGAGTGCTACATGCGCCTAAGCGTGCTCGACGAGCTTAACAAAACCTCTGCTGAGCCTTTGAAAAACGCGCGTAACGCCGCCGCGGGCGCGCTAAGGAACCTTGACCCGCAGGTAACGGCGAAGCGCAGGCTCGACTGCTTTTGCTACGACGTGGGCTACATTGAGGGAAAAACGCTCAAAGAGCACTTTAAAATGCTCGATTTCTTGAAGGAAAACGGTTTCCCTGTGAGCGACGGCGCAAAGCGCTTTTCGAACATCGGCGAGCTTCAAAAAGGCATCGAAGCGGCGGAGGCGGCGCGTGAAACGCTCGATTTCCTGATCGACGGCATGGTCGTGAAAATTTGCGATTTTCAAACCCGAGAAATACTCGGTGCGACCGACCGCTTTCCGCGCTGGGCCATCGCCTACAAATTCGCCGCGGAGGAAACGACCACCGTGGTGCGCAATGTTACCTGGGAAGTGGGGCGCACAGGAAAGCTTACCCCGCGCGCGTACCTTGATGCGGTGGAGCTTGCAGGCGCTACCATACGCCACGCCACGCTCAACAATTTCGACGACATCAAAAGAAAGCGCGTAGGCATCGGCTCCACGGTGTTCATTCGCCGCAGCAACGATGTGATTCCTGAAATTCTAGGCGCAGTCGAAGGTGACGTGCCGGAAAAGGAAATCGAAAAACCCGTGGTCTGCCCCGCGTGCGGCGCGCATGTTGAGCAGCGCGGCGTACATATTTTCTGCACCAACTCGCTTTCCTGCCGTCCGCAAATCGCGGGCAGGCTCACGCAGTATGCCTCGCGCAACGCCATGGACATTGAAACCTTCAGCGAAAAAACCGCTGCGCTTTTTGTGGAAAAGCTCAACCTTTCGAGCATTCCCGACCTTTATGACCTTACCGAAAACGACTTTTTGGCGCTTGAGGGCTTTCAGCAAAAGAAGGCGAAAAACCTCAAAGCCGCCATTGAGCGCAGCAAGGACTGCGCTTTGGGCGCGTTTTTGTTTGCGCTTGGCATCCCCAACGTGGGCGAAAAGACCGCGCGCGATCTTGCCCGCGCCTTCCTTACGCTGGACGGCGTGCGGCGCGCCACGCGCGAAGAGCTTCTTTCGGTGCGCGACATCGGCGAGATCGTAGCCGACAGCATCCTCGATTTCTTCTCCGATGCCTCCATTTCCGCACAGGTCGATAGTCTCTTGGCGCACGGCGTAAGCCCGCGCCCGGAACAGGCGACGTCAAGCGAAGCAAGCCCTATTTTGGGCAAAACGCTTGTCGTTACAGGTGCGATGGAGCGTATGGACAGAAAGGAAATCGAGGCACTGATTGAGAAACTCGGCGGCAAAGCGGCTGCGAGTGTGAGCAAAAACACCGCGTTTGTGGTTGCGGGCCCTGGCGCGGGAAGCAAGCTTACAAAAGCGCGCGAACTCAACGTAACGGTGCTTGATGAGGCGGAATTTTTCGCCATGATCGGAGATGCGCAATGAGGCTTGGAAAGCTCGACAACGAAACGCTCAACAAAATTGTTTTAAGCAAGCTCAAACATGTGCGGAGCGAGGTCGTCTGCGCCCCGAGCGTGGGGGTGGATTGCGCGGCGGTCGATCTGGGCGGCAGGCTTGCCGTGCTTTCGACCGACCCCATTACCTCCGCCGTGAAGAACATCGGCCGGCTTACGGTGCAGGTAAGCTGCAACGATGCGGCCGCCGCGGGCGCGGAGCCCATAGGGCTTCTTGTTACGCTTCTTGCGCCGCTCTCGGCGACCTTAGAGGAGCTTGACGCCGTTACGGACGAGCTTTCGCAAACCGCAGCGCTTGAACATGTGGAAATTTTGGGCGGGCATACGGAAATTACGGATTCCGTTACGCGCATCGTCACCTGTGCCACGGTTTTGGCGAAGGCAGGCGAACGGGGTGTGATTACCCCGGGCGGCATGAAAGAAGGTGACAGCCTGATTCTTACCAAGCACGCTGGGCTTGAGGGCGCGTCCATCATCGCATCCGAGTTTTCAATGAGGCTTCACGGCGTTACGAAGGATGAGTTGGAGCTTGCGTGCGGCTTTGTGGAGCGCGTGAGCGTGGTAAAAGAAGGGCTTCTTGCAGCGGCGTTTGGCGCGACCGCCATGCACGATGTAACAGAGGGCGGCGTTTTGGGTGCCGCGTGGGAAATGGCGTACGCGGCGGGGTGCGGCGTGGTGATCGACCCAGAAAAAATTCCTGTGCATCCTGTTACAAAAAAGCTTTGCAAGGAGCTTTCTCTCGACCCGCTGCGGCTTATTTCAAGCGGCTGTATGCTCATTGCCTCCGCAAACGGCGAGGCGCTTGTAAAGAAGCTCGCGGAAGTGGGGGTTGAAGCGGCGGTTATCGGATATGCGCAAGGGAAAGACGCAAGGCTTGTGGATGGTACGTCCATTGCGCCGCCCGAAGCGGATGAGCTTTATAAGTTGTTTTAGAATCTTTAAAAAACGCCTTAGGGCGTTTTTTAGCAGCTCACGGTCGATTTTTGCGGCTTCTAAGCTAAAAAACATTTGTATTGGGTGGAAGGCGTGTTATAATTAAAAAATCAAAATGGTTCAATATGGCCTGTCGGCGCGAAGCGCAGCGCCTGTATGGCTTTGATGCCGTTTTGCGTGAAAAACATTCCTTATTTTTAAGGAGGTAGCAGTGTGGTCAGCAGCATGACGGGCTTTGGGCGCGCAAGCGCCGTGGAGGATGGACGTGAGTTTACGGTGGAGCTCAAAAGCGTGAACCACCGCTATCTCGACCTCAATTTCCGAATGCCGCGCCACATAGGCTTTGCCGAGGATGTTTTGCGCAGGGCGCTTACCGCCGAGCTTTCCCGTGGGCACGTGGAAATCTATGTCAATTACCGCAACATGCGAAGCGATGCCCGCAAAGTGGAAGTCGATACGGCGCTGCTTGGCGAATACCTTCGCGCTGCGCGCGAGGCCGCAGGGGTTTATGGCCTGAAAGACGACATCCAGCTTGCCCGCGCCTTAAGTCTGCCCGACGTTACGGACATCGTCGAGGCCGAGGAAGATAGGGAAGCCGTTTGCGCTGTGGCACTTGCGGCTGTTACAAAGGCCATCGAAGAGCTCAAAAAAATGCGCGCGCTTGAAGGCGGCAGGCTTGCAAGCGACCTTTGCTTAAGGGCAAAAACTCTGCTTGAAATCGGCGAGAAGATCGCGCTTCGCGCCCCGCTTGTGGTGGAGGAATACCGCTTAAAGCTCACCGAGCGCATCGAAACGCTTTTGAACGGTGCCGTAGAGGTAGACCGCACGCGGCTTGCGACGGAGGTTGCGTTGTTTGCGGACAAAGCGAGCATCGACGAGGAGCTTGTGCGCCTGAAAAGCCACGTTGTTCAAACGGAGCTTCTTCTCAACGGAAGCGAGCCCGCCGGCAGGAAGCTTGACTTTGTGGTGCAGGAACTCAACCGCGAGTTCAACACCATCGGTTCCAAAGCCAACGATGCAGAAATCGTTAAGCTTGTAATCCTTGGCAAGGCGGAAATCGAAAAAATACGCGAACAGGTTCAAAATATCGAATAAGGGTGTAGGAAAGAAAAATGTCGGCAAAGCTTGTGAACGTGGGTTTTGGCAACATCGTTTCCGCGTCGCGGATTATATCCATCGTTTCTCCCGACAGCGCGCCGAGCAAGCGCATCGTACAGGATGCGCGCGAGCGCGGAAGGCTTATTGACGCCTCGCATGGCAGGCGTACAAGAGCGGTGATCGTCATGGACAGCACGCATGTGGTTCTTTCGGCGCTTCAGCCGGAAACGGTTGCGGGCAGGATCATGAGCGGCGAGGAGCAGTAAACGCAAAAAGAGAGCCTTCGGCTTTTTGCAAGGAACAGGCCCGTTGAGGCACCGTAAGCAAAGCCGCAAGCAGAATCGTTTTTCGGAGGAATCTATGCAAAAACCCAAAAAAGGCCTGCTGATCATACTTTCCGGCCCATCTGGCGTCGGAAAGGGCGTCGTTTGCAAGGCGCTTATGGAGCGAAACCCGAACCTTAAGCTTTCGGTTTCCGCTACAACACGCAGCAAGCGCCCGGGTGAGATCGACGGCGTCAGCTATTTCTTTAAAACCGACGAAGAATTCAAACGCATGATCGTGAACGACGAGTTTTTGGAATATACCAGCGTTTACGGCTCCAATTATTATGGAACCCCGCGTGCCTACGTGGAGGAGGAGCTTGCCGCCGGACACGACATCATCTTGGAAATCGACGTGCACGGCGCGAATCAGGTAAAAAAGTGCTGTCCGTTCGCAATCGCCGTTTTCCTTGCGCCGCCCTCCATGAGTGCCCTCAAATCCCGCCTGATCGGGCGTGGCACCGAGGAGCCGGAGGTGGTGGAGCGCCGCTTCGGCGAAGCGCTTTACGAGCTGCGGCAGGCTGAAAAATACGACTATATTGTAGTAAACGATGTGCTCGACAAGGCGGTCACCGCCGTGGAGCATATCATTTCGGCGGAGCACATGCGCGTGTTCCGCAGGCTCGATTTTGTGGAGGATCTCGAAGGAGGCTCGAAAAAACAATGATGAACAAACCGTCCCTCAATGTGCTGCTTGATAAGGTGAATTGCCGCTACATGCTCGTTTCCGTGGTATCCAAGCGTGCGCGCCAACTCCTCAGCGACCCCGAAAAGCTCGGCGAACGCAAGCCCGTTTCCGTGGCTGTGGAAGAGCTTTACGGCGATAAGCTCGGCATCGAATACCCCGAGGAAGCCTTAAAATGAGCGCGAAAGCCGTTGTGATGGGCATTACCGGCTCCATCGCCGCCTTCAAGGCCTGCGACATCGTAAGCGGGCTTAAAAAACGCGGCGTGGAGGTGTATTGCATCCTCACAAAATCCGGCGCGGAATT
>DLFZ01000040.1:627-3861 GCA_002482435.1 Christensenella sp. UBA7707 | reverse complement strand
GCGCTTCCGCTCGATGCGGCGATGCCGTTAAGGTCGAGAAGCAGCAGGATGGACTCGCCTTCGATGTAGCGAATGCTGAAATTGACGTTGTTGGGCAGGCGCTCCTCGGGATGGCCGTTGAGCTTTACCTCGGGAATGCGCGCGGGGATGCCCTCCATAAGCTTGTCGCGCAAGTATTTCATGCGCGCGGCGGTATTTTCCATGTTCGTTGTGGCAAGCTCGATGGCCTCACCGAGGCCCACGATGCCCGGCGTGTTCTCGGTGCCGGCGCGGCGATTTTTCTCCTGCGCACCGCCAACGAGGAGCGCGGGAAGTTTAGTGCCCTTTCTCACATACAGCGCCCCCACACCCTTTGGGCCGTGGAACTTGTGTGCCGACATGGAAAGGAAATCGATGCTCATCTTTTGCACATCCACGGGAACATGCGCTACAGCCTGCACCGCGTCGGTATGGAACAGCACGCCCTTTTCACGGCAGACCTTTCCGATCTCCTCGATGGGCATAATGGTACCGATCTCGTTGTTGGCAAACATCACGCTTACAAGAATGGTTTGCTCGGTGATGGCATCCGCCACCTGTTGGGCGGTAACGCGGCCATATTCATCCACCGGCAAATAGGTTACGCGCGCTGCGCCGCTTTTTTCAAGTTGTTCGCAGGCGTAAAGCACCGCATGGTGCTCCACCGCCGTGGTGATGATATGGTTGCCCTTATTTTTGTAGCGCTGCACGACACCAAACAATACCGTATTGTCGCTTTCCGTGCCGCCGGCGGTAAAAACGATTTCCTCGGGCTTGGCGTTGATCGCCTTCGCCACCTGTTCTCTCGCGCGGTCTACACCCTTTTTCGCGTCGCGCCCGAAGGAATGGAGGCTTGACGGGTTACCGTAGAACTCCGTCATATACGGCATCATCTTTTCAAGCACTTTGGGGGAAAGCGCGGTGGTGGCCGCGTTATCAAGATAAACTCTCATTGTTTTCACACCGCCTCATTTGCATTTTATAATCGTCCGCCATATCCTTGAGCGTGGTTGAGGACAGAACATCGTTGATCTTTGATTGGAGTTTGAGCCAAAGTGGCCTTGCCGAGCAGCTGCATGCGTTGCCGCAGCTGACCTTTTCAACACCAACACAGCTTATGAGGTCGGTAGAGCCTTCGAGCGCCCTCAAAATTTCGCCCACCTGAATTTGCTCGGGCGCGCGTGAAAGCGTGTACCCGCCTGCCGCGCCGCGCGCGGACAAAACGAGACCCGCTTTTTTGAGCGAGGCAACGAGCTGCTCGAGGTACGCTTCGCTGATGCCCTGCTGCGCGGCCAAAGACGCCGTGCTCACATTGCCGTTTCCGTATTCCACCGCCAAATCCACCATGGCCTTGATTCCGTAACGCCCGCGGGTAGAAAGCTTCACTTCAACGCACCTCCAATTCCTATCAAGCTGCTTGGATTTGATCCATTGCAACTTTACCACAGTCAATCGCACATGTCAATAATTCCAAGTGACTTGCTAGGATATATTTTGTGAATCTTTTGCGTCGTTCATGCACAGCAAAATTTAAGCAAAAAAGAGCCCGCGGCTTTGCGCCGCAGGCTCCTTAAGGAAAATCAAAATCGTTTGAAACGCTTCGCGCTATTTGAGCTTGATGTAAATAAGCTGTGAACCGTTTTCGTTGGTGCGCACGCTCTTAATTTCAAAAAGCCCGAGGGATTTGATAAAGGGCGTAAGCTTGGGATAGCCGAAGTTTCGCACGTCAAAATCCGGATAGCGCTTCACAAGAAGGCTGCCGATGGTACCGATGAACATCCAGTCGTCCTCGTCGGAATTTTCCGCAACGATAAGCTTGATGGCCTCCTTGATGGTTTCAAGGTCGGTCTGCGGCTCGGAAGCATCGGGCCTTTGGAAGTCGGAAGGGCCGCAGGGCTTGAACTCCTCCACCTTCGCGGCGGGAAGCACAGCCTGCGCCGCCTTTGGCTGGCTTTTTTGTTCCTTCGGCTTCTCCTGCTGCTTGCGTTCCTCCTGCTTTTTTACACCCCCCGCCTTGCGCTCGGCGGCGGTGAGAATGTCGAGGTATTTGAACAGGTTGCACGCGGAAATGAAGGATTTCGGGGTTTTCTTTTCGCCCATACCCACAACCATCATGCCGGATTCGCGAAGCCTTGCAGCAAGGCGCGTAAAGTCGCTGTCGGACGATACGATGCAGAAACCGTCTACCTGGCCGGAATAGAGAATGTCCATCGCGTCGATGATCATCGCCGAGTCGGTGGAGTTTTTGCCGGTGGTGTAGTTGTACTGCTGAATGGGCAAAATGGAGTTGTCCAAAAGCACGTTTTTCCACGACACGAGCGTGGGCTTTGTCCAATCCCCGTAAATGCGCTTATAGGTGGCAATGCCATCCTTTGAGATTTCGTCGAGAATCACCTTAATGTATTTATCGGATACGTTATCCGCATCCACAAGCACCGCGAATTTCTTTTCGCTTGCCATGCTGTACTCCTTTTGCGGCTTGCGCCTACATTTTGTTTTCTGCGTCCAGTATAACACAGAGTACCATAGGCTCGGCAAGCGCCCTGCCAAATTTCGCGGTTTTTACGCGCTGTTCGCTTCTGTTTTACGTAGCTTAAACTTATTTTCCCATCTTCCACTGCAAAACAGCCAATTATTGAAAACGGGTATTAACATAGCGGAGCTGTCATACTGCATCTTTTATCGTGGCTTTCATCCATCTTGTACAATTTATTACAGAATGTTATACTTTCAACAATATGGGGTCAGCAACTCTACTATCAAAATTTTGATGTGAGGATGTAAACAATGGAAATCAATGTGACCACCGTTTATACCGAAAAGCTCTTAAAAGAGTTTATTCTGTTTACGCTGTTCCGAGGAAAGCACTATAAAACGCTCAATATTCTGTTTCGAGTGCTTGGGCCCTTGCTTCTCATCCCGGGTATATATGTTGTATTCATCGAGCCCTTTTTGGTACGCCCGCAGGCTTCTTCCGATTCACCGCCCGTATTTTTATTTGTACTTGGCTTATTTTTGGTACTCTACATCTACTATTCACCGAGAAAGGTTTTCAAAAAATCTCAAAACGTCATTGGTGCGGTCAACCAGTTCATGTTTCTCGAAAGTGAATTTCATACCAATCTGCAATCCATACAAGTGACAAGCTCCGCAGAAATCAAATACAACGCGCTTCACTGCGTATACGAAACAAATGCGTATTTTTTCTTGTTTACC
>DLFZ01000040.1:0-577 GCA_002482435.1 Christensenella sp. UBA7707 | reverse complement strand
CAAAAGCAGGTCAAAAAATACGTCGTCTGCCAAGACGCGTAAACCGGAAAGCAACGAAAAGTGGGCGGCGCGAATGCGCCGCCCGTTTGTTGTTGCTTCGCTATTTCTTTTTACTCGTACAGCGGGAACCTTTTGGTCATCTCGATGACCTGCTCCTTTACCGTGGGCACGGCTTGTTCGCCACGCTCGATGATATCATTCAAAAGGCCGCCGATTGCTTGCATTTCCGCTTCCTTCAAGCCGCGCGTGGTGACCGCGGGCGTGNNGGCGTGCCGATGCGGATGCCGCTCGTAACAAAGGGGCTTCTGGTTTCAAAGGGAATGGTGTTTTTGTTAACGGTGATGTTCGCCTCATCAAGCAGTGCTTCCACTTCCTTGCCGGTGCGGCCGGAGGCGGTAAGATCTACAAGCATGAGGTGATTGTCGGTGCCGCCCGAAACAAGGCGCACGCCGCTTTGCACAAGCGACTTCGAAAGCGCCTGCGCGTTTTGAACAACCTGATGCTGGTAGGCTTTGAATTCAGGCCGCATGGCCTCATCAAAACATATGGCCTTCGCGGCGATGATGTGCATGAGCGG
>DLFZ01000038.1:7846-8031 GCA_002482435.1 Christensenella sp. UBA7707 | reverse complement strand
ACTACGGCGGCTCCGAAAACCAATATTATCAAAAAGAGCCTTACCGCCAGCGCCGCGGCGCGGGTGGGTATATCGCGACGGCAGTGATTTCTTTTGTCGCTGGCTGTCTTGTGATGAGCATGCTGTTCGCCAACTCCAACTTTTACACCCAAAACGGCGGCAATTCCCAAAACAACGGAGGCAGT
>DLFZ01000038.1:0-7836 GCA_002482435.1 Christensenella sp. UBA7707 | reverse complement strand
GCAGCCTGCCATTACGCGCGATCCTGCCGTGCCGGAGCTTACGCCCGTGCCCACCGACAGGAACCTTCCGCAGTTCGACGGCGCAACCCCCAACATTGCCGATAGCGCAAATCCCATTCCCGACATCGTCGAGCAGGTGAAAACCGGCATTGTCGGGGTGATCAATTACATGTATTCGAGCGAAGCGAAAATTGACGTAGCCGCCGGCTCCGGTACGGGCTTTGTCATTTCGAGTGAAGGCTACATCGCCACCAATGCGCACATCATTGATGGCGCGACAAGCATCGGCGTGATCCTCAACGACGGTACAGAGCTACAAGCCGAGCTTGTGGGCGTGGACAAAATTTACGATGTGGCCGTTCTTAAAATCAACAAAACCGGCCTTACTCCCCTCAAACTTGGAAATTCCGATACCGTGCGCGTGGGTGAGTTTGTGATCGCCATCGGCGACCCGACGGGGCGCGAGCTTGCGAGCACGCCTACCTTCGGTATCATCAGCGCCACGATGCGCGAAGTGAACATCGACGGCCAGTCGAACACCTACATTCAGACCGACGCCGCCGTTAACCCGGGCAACTCGGGCGGCCCGCTTCTGAACATGAAGGGCGAGGTCATCGGCATCGTTTCGGCAAAAACCGTAACCGCCAGCTACGACGAATACGGCAATGCCATTTCTGCCGAGGGGCTTGGGTTTGCACTTCCCATCAACGGCGCGCTTGAGGTGATCCAAACCCTTATCACGAACGGGCATATGCAGCGCCCCGGGCTTGGCATTTCGGTGCTTGCGGTGGAGGAATACGAAGCCGCTAAATATGATATCCCCATCGGCATGCTCGTTACCTCCGTGTTTGTGGATAGTGCCGCCGACAAGGGCGGGCTTAGACCGGGTGACATCATCATCAAGAGCGACGGCGCAAACGTGGCCGATCAGGACGCGTTTGTCAAATCCGTCCAAAACAAGAACGTGGGCGACCAGGTGACGTTCGAGGTTTGGCGCGACGGAAAGACGCTTAACGTAACCGTCACAATCGGTGACCGGAACACCTTCGGAAGCGAGCTTGTGGACGATCTTGAGATCACCGATTTTAGCTATTTTGAAAAGTAAGTTGTAAAACCATACGGCAAATGTAAAGCGGCGCGGGAATGAGCTTCCCGCGCCGCTTTTGCTTGTCAAAAAAGAAGCTGCTTTTTGACAAACGTAAGCGTTCGTTTAGCTTTTTTTGCAGCGGGAATACTTGTTGCATGAAAGCGATTGATTTTTTAAAGCGTAACAAAAAGCGAATCGCCTATGTGCTCACCACCATCTGTATGCTGCTTTTTGGGCTGTTTTCAGGGATGCTCATCGGCCCGAAGGAAGCGGCAGAGCAAGCTCCGACGCATGACCCGGCGGGAGAAATGACGGGCGTGTTAAGCGTGCTCCCCGCCGCGCGCGTGGAATTTCATGTGAGCTTCGAATCATGCGGGCACGAGGTAATTGTGCTTGGCAACGAAAGCCTTGCAGGAAAAACACGCGAGGAAGCGGAAAAGGCCTATCCCGGCTGGACGATTGAAACCTTTTCGGGCGATGAGGTCGTGTTCACAAAAATATCAAAGGGGTACTGCCCCAAGCACTATGTGCTGCGGCTCGCGGGAGGTGAGCTTGGCGTGTACCGAACCGACGAAACGACCTATGAAGAAAAACGCCTGATGGTTTTAGACTGGGAAGATGCCGCGTTTGACAGCGCCGAGCGCGCGGAGCTTGAGGCGGGTATCGCGTTTGACGACCTCAACGGGGTAAACGCTTACCTCGAAAGTGCGGAAAGCTAGGGCGCGTCGCTGTCAAAAAAAGTGGCGCATTGCGCCACTTTTTTGAGGATACACGCTTTGCCTAAAACGCTTCGCGTTTCCGTGCGGCAAAGCGTGAAACGTACGAAAGCCTGCGGCTTTCATCCGTTTCGGCGTACATGCCGCCGAAGCCGGAATAAAGTCAAGGGGGCTCCCCTTGACAATCCTCGGGCTTTTTTACAGACTGCGGCGGATTTTACACAAAGCTTCGCTCACCGCTCAGCTTTATGCAAGGTGTCAAACCTAACGCACATGTCGCCAAGCACAGCGCGTCAATCCGAACACGGCCACAAAAGCGTATGGCGCGCCATAGCTTTGTTGAGCCGCTTGCCGTAGGCACCGNNCATACGCCTTTGTGGCTCGTCCGACCCAAACGGCATAGCTTGGCGCGGTTTCAAGGCGGAGTAGGACGGCATAGCGGCGTTATACTAACTGACGACAACGACGAAAACGACAAAGCTATGCCGTTTGGGCGTGTTCGGATAGGCGAGCTATGCTTAGGTTTGACGTATTTGTATGGTATTCTCCCTGATGCCATAGGTGCACGGCACGACGGGGCGCGCCTTATCGAGGATATTTGCATTTGGATTCCCCGGGTCTCTCTTCTTTCTTCACGTCGCTTCTTTCCCAATCTGTAGCAGATTGCATATGTATTCTCCCGTTTTTCACCGCACAAAAGTTCGCGTTTTCTGGTTCCGTTCGGTTGTGAAAACCCAATCTCCATGTTAGAATATGGGAAGAACATCGAAACGGGAGGAACGGTTTTTGGTCATCCTCGGCATCGACCCGGGTTATGCCATTTTGGGTTACGGCGTTGTGAAAACGGGTACGCCGGGGCTTAGCGCCGTGGACTGCGGCGTGATCGAAACCACGCCGGACATGCCCTTTCCGGAGCGGCTTGAAAGGCTGTATCTAGGGACGCGCCAGCTCATTGGTATGTATCAGCCCGATGAGATCGTTTTTGAGGAGCTGTTCTTTGCAAGAAACGTCACCACCGCGCTTCAGGTAGGCGCGGGCAGAGGCGTGGCGGTGCTCGCGGCGCAGCAGGCGGGCGTGGCGCTTTACGAATACACCCCTATGCAAATCAAGCTCGCCGTTACGGGCAACGGCCATGCCGATAAAAAACAGGTGCAGCAGATGGTGAAAATCCTTCTGTCGCTCAAATCCGTGCCGAGGCCCGACGACGCGGCGGACGCGCTTGCAGCGGCCATCTGCCACGCAAACACCAACCGCTTTGCCGTGGATCAATTCCGCATCAAATAAAGGGGCGCAAAGGTATGTACGCACACATCAGAGGAACCGTAGAGGAAGTAGCGCACGACCGCGCCGTAATTGAGGCGGCGGGGGTCGGCTACGAGCTTTTCTGCTCGTCAACCACGCTCAAACAGCTTACAAAGGGCGAAACCGATAAGCTTTATACGCATTTTCATCTCGCACAGGATGTTATGGCCTTGTATGGCTTTAAAACCACCGAGGAGCGGTCGATGTTCCGCCGCCTCATCGCGGTCACGCGCGTAGGCCCCAAGCTTGCGCTTGCGGTGCTTGGGGCACTTTCGATTTCCGATATCGCCGCCGCCATTTTAACCGAAAACGCTGCTGCGTTTGACCGCGTGCCCGGTATGGGCCGCAAAACCGCCGCGCGCGTGCTTCTTGAACTGAAAGAAAAGGTTTCCGCCGATGAAATGCAAGTTTCGGGCGGCGCGGCGCCGAGTGCCGGCAGGCTCGACATACGAAGCGAGGCTGTGGCGGCGCTTGTTTCCCTCGGGTACGACGGGGTGAGCGCGGGGCGCGCCGTAGCCGCCGTCGCGGATTGTGAAAAAGTGGAAGATATGATCATGGCAGCGCTGCGTGAGCTTGCACGAAGGGGATAACGAATGACCGACGACCGCCTCATCACCTCCTCGATGACCAAGGAGGACGAACAATACGAATACAGTCTGCGCCCGCGCTTTTTGAACGAGTACATCGGCCAGTCCGAGGTTAAAGAGCACATGCGCATTTACATCGGCGCGGCGAAACGGCGCAACGAACCGCTCGACCACGCGCTTTTGTACGGCCCTCCGGGCTTGGGCAAAACCACGCTCGCCGCCATCATCGCAAACGAGATGGGTGGCAACCTTCGCGTTACCTCCGGCCCCGCCATTACCCACGCGGGTGATCTGGCGGCCATTTTAACAAACCTCGCCGCGGGCGACGTGCTTTTTATCGACGAGATCCACCGCTTGAATGCGAATGTGGAAGAAATTCTCTATCCTGCAATGGAAGACTATGCGTTGGATATAATAATCGGCAAGGGGCCGGGCGCGCATTCCATAAGGCTTGATCTGCCGCATTTTACGCTTGTAGGTGCAACCACGCGCATGGGGCTTTTGACCTCGCCGCTTCGCGACCGTTTCGGCATCAAGGAACAGCTCCAAATGTACGAGCCGAAGGACTTGAAAGAGATCATCGAGCGCAGCGCCCGCATTTTGGGCATCGAGATCGACGAGGAAGGTGCACTTGAAATCGCCTCCCGTTCGCGTGGCACCCCGCGTATCGTCAATAGGCTCTTAAAGCGCGTGCGCGATTATGCGCAGGTGTGCTGCAGCGGCGTGATCGACCTTGAAACCGCGCGCGCGGGCTTAAAGATGCTCGCGATCGATGAGATCGGGCTTGACGCGGTGGACAGGAAAATGCTTTCGGCCATGATCGAAAAGTTCGGGAACCGCCCCGTAGGGCTCGATACCATTGCCGCCTCCACCGGGGAGGATGCGACCACCATTGAGGATGTTTACGAACCGTATCTTTTGCAGCTTGGGCTGATTGCGCGCACCCCGCGCGGGCGCATCGTGTTGCCAGCGGGTTACGCGCACATGGGTTATGCGCCTTCGCTTGCGGCGCAGCAGGAACGGATGGACTTTTAAACCGATATTTTAGGAGGGCTTTCACATGTTCGGCAGCAAAACGAGGCAGTTGGAAGAGGCACTTGAAAAGCGCCTGGCGGAGCTTACGGAGCTTACCGCGCGCAACGAGGAAATGGCGGCGAAGCTTTCGAGCTACCGTGCCAAGGAGGATGCCATCATCGGCGCGCTCACCGAGGCGAAAACGACAGCCGCACGCATCGTTGCCGCCGCCGAGAAGATACGTGACGACATGCTGGAGGATGCGGAACAAAGCAAAAAGCTTGCCGCCGAGGAAGCCGAGCGCGTGCTTGACGACGCTCGTGCGCACGCGGAGGAAGTGGCGGTTACGGCGCGGCAAAGAGCGGAGGAAATGCTTGCGGGCGTGGAGGCGGACACGAAGCTGTACNNCGTACCGTGAAATGCTTGCTGCCTTCAACGCGGCGCTTTGTGAAGCGGCCGATGGCGCACGCGCCTATGCGCAAAAGTTCGAGGCGTTTGCCCGCGGCGAAATGCTCACAGACGAAAGCCCCGAGATCGATTACGCAACCGCCGCGCTTCGCAACCAAATCGAAAAAGAGCCGGTGAAGCTTCCGGAGGATTATGAAAACCCCGCCGCACTCATGCGCGGCATTTACAGCCTGCAAGGCCGCGAGCTCCCGCCTGTGGGAAGCTACGGACATGCCGCCGAGGCCGACGCGGCGTATCGGGAGGATGCCGAGGTTTCGCAGGAAACCGATTTTTCGCGCGAGGTCGTAACCGACGATGCGCGCGAAAAGGACGATGCTCCCGCCGAGCATGTGTGGACCGTGGATGAAATTATCAACGACGCCATGACCAAGGCCGAAGGCGACATCACCGTGGACGCGCAGCTCAACGCACTCATTGACGACGTGCTTAAAGGATGACGCAGAACGTGCGCGCCGCTTGACGGGGCGTGCGATTGAATGGTAAAATAATTTTAACAATGGCATCGACAGGGGAATATGCCCATGCCTTCCGCGTGAAAGAGAGTGCGCCCATCGCTGAAACGGCGCGCCGCGTGAAAAGGGCTGTCCCACCCCTCGAGCCGCAGGCAGGAAATGGCCCGCCGCGAAAAGCGCGTTACAGCTTCAAAGCACAAATTAAGGTGGTACCGCGACCATTCCGCCCTTATATTCTAAGGGCGGTTTTTATTTGTTTGGAGGGTTATATGGCAAAGAAAAATACCGAGGAATTTGTACAGCACATCGCCTCGCGCGCGGAGGATTTTCCGCAGTGGTATACGGACGTTGTGCTCAAAACCGACATGGCGGATTATACCGAAGTGAAGGGCTGTATGGTTATTAAACCTTACGGCTATGGCGTATGGGAGCTGATTCAGCAGCAGATGGACGCGCGCTTTAAGGCCACCGGCCACAAAAACGCGTACTTTCCGCTGCTCATCCCCGAAAGCCTCTTAATCAAAGAGGCGGAGCATGTGGAAGGCTTCGCGCCCGAAGTGGCGTGGGTCACCCAAGGGGGTACGGAAACGCTCACGGAGCGCCTCGCCATTCGTCCCACAAGCGAAACCATCATCGGCTCCATGTACTCCAAATGGATCCAGTCCTACCGCGACCTTCCACTTCTCATCAACCAGTGGTGTAACGTGATGCGCTGGGAAAAAAGCACGCGCCCGTTTTTGCGCACGAGCGAGTTCCTCTGGCAGGAGGGGCATACCGCGCACGCCACCTTTGAGGAGGCGCAGGAGGAAACCATGCGGATGCTCAACGTATACCGCGAGTTTGCGCACAATGTGCTCGCAATCCCCGTAATCGTCGGCCGCAAGAGCGAAAAGGAAAAGTTCGCGGGCGCGTACGCCACTTACACCATGGAGGCCATGATGCAGGACGGCAAGGCGTTGCAGATGGGTACCTCCCACAATTTGAGCGATAACTTCGCACGGGGCTACGATATCACCTATTTGAGCAAGGAAGGCAAGCTCGAATACTGCTTTACGACCTCCTGGGGTACCTCCACGCGCATGGTCGGTGGCCTTATCATGGTGCATGGCGACGACCGCGGCCTTGTTCTGCCGCCGCGCGTTGCGCCCGTGCAGGTGATGGTGCTCCCGATTGCGCAGCACAAAGAGGGTGTGCTCGACAAGGCGTATGAGCTTTTGAGCGCACTTCGCGCCGCCGATATCCGCGCCGAGATCGACGCGTCCGACCAAAGCGCCGGTTGGAAGTTCAACCAGTGCGAAATGAAGGGCATACCGCTCCGCTTGGAAATTGGCCCGCGCGACATCGAAAACAACCAGGCCGTGCTCGTGCGCCGCGATAACTTCGAAAAGGTCACCGTTTCGCTCGATGGGCTTGCGGACACCGTAAATAAGCTGCTTGACGAAGTGCAAGTAGGCCTTTACAACAAGGCGCTCGACATGCGTAAGTCAAAAACCGTGGATGCGACCGACTTTGAAACCTTCAAGGCGGGCGTACAGGCTGGCTTTGTGCGCGCCATGTGGTGCGGCGAACGTGCCTGTGAGGATGAAATCAAGGCGAAGTCCGGCGCCACCACGCGCTGCATGCCGCTTGAGGAAGACGCGCATCTTAGCGACGTATGCGTCCATTGCGGCAAACCCGCCAAGCACCTGATGTACTTCGCGAAAGCGTATTAAGCGCTGACGCGCTTTCGCGAAAATGGCTGCGCCATTTCCGCGAGGTCGCTGCGGCGAGTCATTCAGGCAGGCGGTTGTACCGTCTGCCTGAATGTTTTACAGGGCGGCGCATTCACCATTCGCCGCCCTGCAATGTGTCCGATCCGGCGCGCATGTCGCCGGATCGGACATATTCATATGGTGGAACCCATGCTTTCTTTAGTGCGGGCTTACGCATGCCTTCCCCTCGGAGGGGAAGGTGGCCGGCGCAGCCGCCGGATGAGGTGGCTTTCTTTCGCCCGGCAACCCCGTAAACCCGTCGAACCGCGCGGCGGGCGGATATAGAATCCGCCCCTACGGAAACCATGTGGCGATGGGCGAA
Source organism: Christensenella sp. UBA7707 (assembly GCA_002482435.1). Taxonomy (GTDB): domain Bacteria; phylum Bacillota; class Clostridia; order Christensenellales; family CAG-138; genus UBA7707. The sequence continues at coordinate 137 of DLFZ01000038.1, read as the reverse complement.
CCGCCTGTAAGGGTCGATACCTTATCGGCTCTTTTTTGTGTGCGGGCAAATATAAAATCCGCCCCTACTGCAAAACACCGCGGCGTGCACACGCCGCCGCCTCAACAAAAGCATTTCCCAAATTCCTTTTATCCCTT
>DLFZ01000208.1:2579-6626 GCA_002482435.1 Christensenella sp. UBA7707 | reverse complement strand
TAGGCGTCGCAGGTGTTGCCGTACCCCTTGATTTCGGCGTAAATATGCGCGCCGCGCGATTTGGCGTGCTCGTATTCCTCAAGCACCAAAGCGCCCGCGCCTTCACCCATTACAAATCCGTCGCGCCGCTTGTCAAACGGAATGGAGCTCTGCGTGGGGTCGTTTTTCATGGAAAGTGCCATGCAGTTGGCAAAGCCCGCCACGGAAAGGGGGTTAATAACGGCCTCCGAACCGCCCGCGATCACGGCGTCCGCATAGCCGTGCTTGATGGTGCGGAACGCTTCGCCTATGGCGTGGGAGGAGGTGGCGCAGGCTGTTACCACGGGCAGACACGGCCCCGTAGCCTGAAAGCGTATGGCAATGTTGCCCGCGGCGATGTTGGCGATCATCATCGGGATAAAGTACGGCGACACCCAGCGCCCTCCCTTTTCTAAAAGCTTTTGATGTTCCGTCATAAATGTGCCCATGCCGCCGATTCCTGAACCCACGTACACGCCAAGCCTGCGCGGATCGCTGATCTTAAGCGCGCTATCCTCCATGGCCTGCACAGCCGCCGCCATGGCATATTGCGCGAACAGGTCGCTCTTTCTCGCCTCATTGCGTTCCATATAGAGCGTGGGGTCAAAATCCTTCACCTCGGCCGCAATTTTTACCTTGCTTTCGGAGGCGTCGAATCTTGTAATAAAGTTTATCCCGCAGCGGCCTTGCACAAGGCCCTGCCAAGTATCTTCAAGCCTGTTGCCCAAAGGGGAGATGGTACCCATCCCCGTAATAACGACTCGTTTCATACATCCATTCCTCGTTCTTTGCCTATTCTTTGCAAAAATCGAAACCGCCATTTTATGAAAAGGCGGCTACATGGCAAGTCCGCCGTCCACGCGGATGACCTCGCCCGTGATGTAGCCCGCGTTTGGGCCGCACAAAAACGCCGTCAACGCCGCCACCTCGTCCGCCGTTCCCGCGCGCTTTAATGGCACGGCATTTACAAGCGCCGCGCGCGCATCGCTGTTCATGGCGTCCGTCATATCGGTTTGGATGAGGCCCGGCGCAATGGCGTTGCAGGTGATGCCGCGCGGCGCAAGTTCCTTGGCGGCGGCCTTGGTGAGGCCGATCATTCCCGCCTTTGCCGCGGAATAGTTGACCTGCCCGGCATTGCCCATGAGGCCCGCCACGGAGGAAATGTTAACGATGCGGCCGCTACGCTTTTTTATGAAATGCGGTGCGATGTGCTTGAGCATGTTGTAGGTGCCCTTGAGGCTTACATCCACCACCGCGTCAAAATCCGCCTCCTTCATGGAAAGAAGCAACGCGTCGCGCGTGATGCCTGCGTTGTTCACGAGAATGTCCGCGCCGCCAAACGCCGTAAGAATCTGTTCTACCGCAGCCTTGGCGGCGTTAAAATCCGAAACGTCGCAGCGGTAAGCCTCCGCTTTTACGTTTTGTGTACGCACAAGCGCGAGCGTTTCGGCCGCTGCGGCCTCGTTGCCCGCGTAAATCAGGGCGACGTTTGCCCCCTGCGCGGCCAAAGTCAAAGCGATGGCTCGGCCGATGCCGCGCGAAGCACCCGTGATGATGGCTGTTTTNNTACCTCCCGCCTTGAGTGCCGCGAGCGTTTCCTTTAGGCTCGCCGCATCCTGCACATTGTACACCGCCTTGTCGGGCGCAATCTTTTTGACAAACCCACTCAGCGTTTTGCCGGGGCCAACTTCGATGAACGTGTCTATGCCGCACTCCAAAAGGCTTTCAATGGTCGCCTGCCAGAGCACGGGAGATTCCGCCTGCCGCGCGAGCGTGGGCGCGAAGGGCGGGGCATAAGCTTTCGCGGTAAGGTTTGCAAACACGGGGTATTTGGGCGGTTGAAGTAAAAAAGAAGATAATTCCGTTTCCAACCCTTTTGCCGCGTTTGCCATCAAGGGGGAATGAAAGCCCCCGCTCACCGCAAGCGGCATGGTTTTGCCACCCGCATGCGCGACCTTATCACAAAATGTGCTTAACGCCGTTTTCTCTCCCGCAACGACCACCTGACCGGGGCAGTTGAAATTGACCGCATAAACCTTAGTAACTTCTTCGCAAAGCGCTTGCACGCGCGCGGCGTCCAATTTGAGCACCGCCGCCATGCCCGATGGCATACGTTCGGCTTCCTTGTACATAAGCTCCGCGCGCTTTGTGACGAGCAGGAACCCGTCCTCGTCTGAGAGCATGCCCGCAAACGTGAGCGCCGCAAGCTCGCCCAAAGAAAATCCCGCCACAGCGTACGGTTCCACGCCGTGTTCCTGTAGCGCGCGCGCGGCTGCCAGATCCACGGCGAACACGCACGGCTGCGTATTTACGGTTTGCGTTAGCTCTTCTTTTGAGGCAAAAAAACATTGTGCGCTTGTGTTGGGGCGTACGGCGTCCGCTGCGGCAAACACCGCGCGCGCCGCTTCACTGGCCGCGTAAAGCTCATGACCCATGCCCGTATACTGCGCGCCCTGTCCCGCAAACAAAAACGCTAGCCGCAAAACAACGCGCCTCCCTTCAGAAGCGCTTCGGCCTCGCACATCATCTCCGCAATGATCTCCGCAGCAGGCTGCTCCTTTTTCACAAGCCCGGAGGACTGCCCCGCCATAACGCTGCCGTTTTTTACATCCCCCTCGCGCGCGGCAAGCCGCAGCGCGCCGGTACCGTAGGCTTCGAGTTCCTCGTTGGAAACGCTGCTGTCGTACTCTCGCCTTATGAATTCGCGAAGAAAGGCGTTGCGCAAAGCGCGCACGGGGTGGCCTAAGCGCTTGCCTGCCGTAGCGGTGTCGATGTCCTTGGCCTCAATGATCTTATCCTTGTAGTTTTGATGGATGGTGCATTCTTTTGCCACAAGGAAACGCGTGCCCACCTGTACGCCTCTGGCGCCCAGCATGAAGGCAGCCGCAACGCCGCGCCCGTCGGCAATGCCGCCCGCGGCAATTACCGGGATATCCACCGCGTCGCATACCTGCGGCACGAGCGCCATGGTGGTGAGCTCGCCCACATGCCCGCCGGATTCGCCGCCCTCGGCGATCACCGCGCACGCCCCGGCGCGTGCCACAAGCTTGGCGATGGCGACAGACGGCACCACGGGGATCACCTTGATGCCCGCCTCAAGCCACGCCTGCATGTATTTGGTGGGAAGCCCTGCGCCCGTGGTCACAACAGGCACACGCTCGTCGATCACGGCTTGCGCCACCTCGTCGGCAAAGGGGCTCATGAGCATGATGTTAACGCCGAAGGGCTTGTTTGTGAGGGTTCGCACGGTTTTGATTTCGTTTCGCAGCCAGTCTGCGTTCGCGTTCATCGCCGCAATAATGCCAAGCCCGCCGCCGTTGCTCGCGGCAGCGGCAAGGGAGGCGTCCGCCACCCATGCCATGCCGCCTTGAAACAGGGGGTATTCAATGCCGAGCAGCTCACAAACCGTGGTTTTCATACCGCTTCCCCGCGCTGCTGTTCGATGATCGCCACAAGGTCCCGCACGCATTCGAGCGGGGCAGCTGTGTCGATCTGCACCTGAAACGCCTCCTCAAGGCTCATGATGAGCTCCACCCTGTCGAGCGAGTCGAGCTCAAGCTCCGCAAACGTCGTTTCAGGCGTGATGCCGCCTGCTTCGATTCCCTTGTACTCGGCAAGGACCTCGGATACCTTTTGAAATACCATAATTGCGTCCTCCGTTTTGATGATGAATTTATAATTGCTTGCTCCAGCGCAGCACGCAGGTGCCGGTCGTGAAACCGCCCCCAAACGCGCTGAGCGCGAGCAGGTCGCCCTGATGAAACATGTTTTTCCTGCGGCATTCATCGAGCAAAATCGGAATGCTCGCGGCCGAGGTGTTGCCGAAGCGCTCGATGTTGATAAGGTACTTGTCAGCGCTAATCCCAAGCTTGTTGATGGCTGCCTCGATGATGCGGATGTTCGCCTGGTGCGGCAGCACATACGCAATGTCCTCTTTTTTCACGCCCGCCTCGGCGATGGCCGCCTCAAGCTCCCGGCAGAGTGCGCCCACGGCGAATTTGTAAACGTCCTGCCCGCTCATGAACACGT
>DLFZ01000208.1:0-2483 GCA_002482435.1 Christensenella sp. UBA7707 | reverse complement strand
GCCGCGCCCGCGCCGTCGCCGAAAAGCACGCAGGTGGCGCGGTCCGTCCAGTCCACCATTTTCGACATCGCTTCGGCGGCTACCACGAGCGCTTTTTTCACCCGTTTGCGCGCAAAGTAGCCGTCCGCCACGTCGAGCGCGTACAAAAAGCCCGAGCACGCGGCGTTGATGTCCAAGCTCATGCAACTTGCGCCGAGCCGCTTTTGCAGCACGCAGGCGAGTGACGGGGTGATGTAGTCGTTGCGTATTGTAGCGCACACGATAAGGTCAAGCTCCTTCGGCTCAATGCCCGCATCCGCAAGAGCACGCTTTGCGGCTTCATACGCGATATCGCCGAGGGTCTCGTTTGTCAGCACGCGCCGTTCCTTCACGCCCGTGCGCGTGCGGATCCATTCATCGGAAGTGTCCACGAGCTTTGAAAGCTCGTCGTTGGTCACGCGGCGCGCGGGGTACGCGCTGCCTGTGCCAATCAGAGAAAAACCCATTTATCTGTCCTCCGGATTTAGCTTATCCTTAAAAAACGAATTCAGCTTGATGATGCCCTTGGCGAGTGCCAACTTTTCCTGTTCGTCCAGATTGCTTGCGATGCTCGACACCATGGTTTCGTGGAAACGCTGGTGCACAGCATCCACGCGCCTGCCGTTGCGGGTAAGCTTCACATACACCATGCGGTTGTCCGCGCCGCGGCGTGTTTTTTCCACATAACCTTTTGCCTGCAGCTTATTGATGGCCACGGTCACAGAGGGAAGGGAAATGGAAAGGTCGTCCGCGATGCTGCTGATGGTAAGCCCCTCATCGCCGCTTTTGCCGACCGATTCAATCAGGTGCATTTCGCTGATGGAGAGGTCCAGCGTGAGGTGGTTTTTGAGCATCTGCTCCTCCACCTTCAGGATGGAACGGAAGGTGTCTACCAATAGGCTGTTGAGCTGTTGAGAAAAGTTGTCCATCGCGGCACCTCACAAAGTAATTAGATTGACTAACTAAATATATATGCGGATTCGCGCTTTGTCAAGCGAAGGAAAAGCACGAAGGATAGGGAAAAAGCGGGAAACAGAAAAAAAGACCACCAGCTGGAAGCATTTTTTTAGAAAGGGTGCTCTAGCCTTCTTTCGCGTTAGCTTATCCACTCTATAAATAAAAAGCAATTATATTGTGCCATATGATACCGGGTTGCCAACGTTTGACCTTTCTGTCGTGGGTGTTCAAATTTCCCGTCGCAGCAGTTTTTCTTAAGCGCCACGAGGTGTTCAACCAGAATGATTAATTCAAAATTCATACACATTTGGCGATTTTTGTCGTGATATGTTGTTTCTTTTACCGAAATATGGATATATAATAGTTACATCAATGGTGACAAGGTGCGCTCGACTTATATGATGTAACCTGCTTTTTTAGGGAGGCTTTGAAAAGAAACAAAAAAGCGCAAAGCGATGGAAAAGGCTTCCGCTAACCAGCAGAGATATAGGGGAATTCACGAATCTTATCGCGTTCAAAACCCAACACACACCCATACAGCGTGAAATTGTAAACAATACCGCCGCAAAGAGAGGTGTGCTTATGCCGATTTTCAACAATATGGAAAAAGAACGAGTCAAAAAACCTCCTTTTCAAGCCGGTATCTTGAAGAGCAAGCAGATTGCCGTTGGTGCCATTCTTTTTGTTGTCATCACACTATTGAGTATAGCGGCTCCATGCCTGGCTGAAGAAAACGGCATCAGTTGGACGGAGGAAGAACTTGCATTTTTAGAAGCACATCCTGTGATACGAGGTGGGGTAGACCCCGGGTTTGTTCCGTTTGAATTCATCAATGAGCATGGCGAGTATGCGGGAATTGCCGCAGATTATCTTGCTTTGATAAGTGAAAAAACCGGACTGCAATTTGAAGTTGCAAAAGGTTTGACTTGGCCCGAAGCCTACGATATGGCGCTCTCAGGAGAGGTTGATGTATTGCCTGCCGTTGGCAAAACACCGGAAAGAGAGGAACGCTTCCTTTTTTCCGAGCCATATTACTACTTTAAAAGAGTCATCGTTACAAGAGATACGGATACCGGAATATCCGGAATGGATGATTTAGATAGCTTGACGGTAGCTGTGCAGCGAAACAGTTCGCACCATAGCTACTTATTGTCTTACCCGAAGATAAACCTCAGCCTTTACGATTCTGTCGAAGCCGCACTGACCGCGGTGGCAACCGGCGCAGAAAGAGCTTTTGTTGGGAACCTTGCCACAACAAATTATTTAATCCGTTCAAACGGTTTGACCAACCTCAGATTTGTATCCTTTGAATCCGAAAAGCAGCAGGCCTTGCATTTCGCGGTTCGTAAAGATTGGCCTGAGCTCGTGAGCATTTTCGACAAAGTGATGGATACGGTTACTGAGAGCGAGCGGCTGGCGATCAACAATAGATGGATAGACCTGGAGACGGACATCGACTATGGCCCCATTGTTCGTATCCTTGTGATTGTTGGCTCATTTATCGCAGT
>DLFZ01000019.1 GCA_002482435.1 Christensenella sp. UBA7707 | reverse complement strand
TTTGAAATGCTCGGCAACTGGTCGCTCGGCGATTACTTTAAAAAGGAATCCATCGAGTTTTCCTGGGAATTCCTTACGGCTGAGAAATACCTTGGCATCCCGAAGGAAAAGCTTTACTTCACCTGCTTTGAAGGCGATGCCGATGCGCCGCGCGACACCGTTTCCCACGACCGCTGGGTAGAACTTGGGGCGGATCCAAGCCATATCTTCTACTTGGGCAAACGCCACAACTGGTGGGGCCCCGCCGGCATGACAGGCCCCTGCGGCCCGGACACTGAAATTTTCTACGATACCGGAAAAGAAGCTTGTTCCGAGCAATGCGACCCTTCCTGCTCGTGCGGTAAGTACCTTGAAATTTGGAACAACGTGTTCATGGAATACAACAAGGTGGGCGAAGGCCAGTTTGTTCCCCTAGCGCAGAAAAATGTGGATACGGGCATGGGGTTAGACCGCACCATTGCCACGCTGCAGGGCGTGGAGAGTGTGTACGATACCGATGCGTTTACAGGCATCATTGCCACGATTTCCCGTTTGAGCGGCAAAAACTATAAGGATAGCCCCGAAACCGTGAAGGCATTCCGCATCGTGGCGGATCACATTCGCTGCGCCACGTTCATGCTCGGTGACCCGCGCGGCGTAACCCCCTCCAACATCGATCAGGGCTATATTCTCCGTAGGCTGATCCGCCGCGCCATCCGTTACGCCATGCAGCTTGGTATGGCCGAAAACAGCCTTAGCGCTGTTGCCGAGGCGGTTGTGAAGCAGTACGGCGGCTTCTATACGGAGCTTCAAGAAAACCGCCAAAAGATCCTCTTAGAGCTTTCCCGCGAGGAGCAGCGCTTCCAGCGCACGCTCAAAAACGGCATGCGCGAGTTTGAGCGCGAAAAGAGCAATTTTAAGGATGGGCGCATCGACGGCGCAAGCGCCTTCCGCCTGTATGACACCTTCGGCTTCCCCATCGAGTTCACGCAGGAAATGGCACAGGAAAACGGGCTTAGCGTTGACGTGGAAGGCTTCCATAAGGCGTTTGAGGAGCATCAGCTCAAGTCGCAGGCGGGTGCCGAGCAGCGCTTTAAGGGCGGCCTTGCCGATACCGGCGAGCAGACCGCGCGCCTCCACACCGCCACGCACCTTTTGCAGGCCGCACTTCGCAAAGTATTAAACGATGATAAGGTAGCCCAGCGCGGCTCCAACATCACCGCGGAACGCCTGCGCTTCGATTTTAGCTTTGACCGTAAGCTCACCGACGAGGAACTCAAAGAGGTGGAACGCCTCGTGAATGTGGCGATTGCCGCGGACGTTCCCGTTGTTTGCGAGGAGATGACCGTGGAGGAGGCCAAGGCCTCCGGCGCGATCGGCCTGTTTGGTGATAAGTACGGCGAGCGCGTGAAGGTTTACACCGTGGAGGGCTTCAGCAAGGAAATTTGCGGCGGCCCGCACGCAAGCCGCAGCGGCGAGCTTGGAAAGTTCATCATCAAAAAAGAAGAGGCTTCCAGCGCCGGTGTGCGCCGCATCAAGGCCGTTCTCGAAAATTAACCAGTGTAGATTACGTACGGAAGCGAACCCTCGCTTCCGTACGCTTATCATGATGCATTGAGAGGTATGTATGAAGCAGCACCAGCCGCAATGGTTTACCTACGACTGGCAGATCGACGGCGACGATGCGCAGTTTTGCGCGGATCTTTCGCTGTACGATTTTGCGCCCGACCTTCAAAATGGCGTTTTGCTTTACATGAACTGTGCCGCCAAAGACGCGGGAAAACCGCTTGACGCGGCGCTTGAACGGCGCGCTGAGGGCGTGCTGAAGAAATGCCTTAAGGCTACGATGCCGCTGTACGCGGGCTATATACGCACCCAGGACGCAAAGCAGTTTTACTTTTACGTGCCCGAGATGCGTTACCTAGCAGCACTTGAAGAGATCGCCAAGAAGGAGCGCGGGCTTTTTTGCCGTGCGGGCGCGCAGGCGGAGCCGGAATGGCAAACGTATTTCCACCTTTTGTATCCGGATGCAGCAAAGCTTCAAACTGAGCAGAACCGCCTCCACATCGCGCTGTTAAAAAAGCACGGCGACAACCCCGCCGCCGCGCGGCGCGTTCGGTTTCATGTGTTTTTCCCATCGGAGCCGATCGTAAAATACTTCGGCGAGGAGGCGCGCCAAAAAGGCTTTGCCATGGGTGAAAACGCGTTTTTACCCGAGCTTGAAACCCCCTACGGCGTGTCGCTCCACAAAATTGCCACGCTCGATAAAAAGGAGATCGACCGCCTTACCACGGAGATTATCCGCCTCGCGGAAAATTACGAGGGCATGCTCAAGGATTGGGACTGCCAGTTGATTCCGAAAAAACCGGTGTTTTAAACAGGTGCTCCGCGGTTTCCATACGCGGAGCTTTTTTTACGCACGGCCGGAACTTAGTGAGGAAACGAAATGACAGACAGGCTTCAAAATATGCTTGCGCATTATCGGTGCGGCTTGGAAGAGTTGTTCTCAACGAATCTTGTAGGCACTTATTTAACGGGTTCCATCGTTTTGAAGGGGTTTCACGAAGGAAAAAGCGATGTGGACTGCACGGTGCTGCTGGAGGATACGCCAACGCCAAAACAGCTTGCGGCGCTTCAAAAAATACATCGCTGCCTTCAAAAGCGGTATCGCGATATGCCCTTGGAATGCCAGTATATTCTGCGGCGGGAAATCGGCAAAACGGAAGGGGAGGCGGCACCGTTTTACGCCTATCACGACGGAA
>DLFZ01000203.1 GCA_002482435.1 Christensenella sp. UBA7707 | reverse complement strand
GTGGGCGTTTCAAGCGCGCTCATGTTCATGTTCACGCCGGATTTTGCCGAGTACGGGCATTATAAAACGGGCGTCAGCGCCCCCGGCATTGCGTTTTCTTTGCAAACCTTTACCGCCAAGCTTACGGCTGCCATCTCTGCCTCTATGGGTCTGTTGGCGCTTGCGGCCATCGGCTTTGTGGAGGGTGAGGGTGCGGCGCAGTCCGCCGATTTCAACGAAAAGTTCTGGCTCGTCTACTCGTTTTTGCCGTGCGTGGGCGCGGTGCTTTCCTTGCCGGTGCTGTGGATGTATAAGCTTCGCGACAAGGATGTGCAGGTCATGACCAACTGCAACAGCGGCGAGATCACCCGCGAGGAGGCCGAGCGCCTGCTTGTGGCAGGGCACGGCGAAAACGGCAGGCAAAAATAAAGATTCATTTGTTTGAAAAGCAAAAGCCCGCGGGTGAAATCCGCGGGCTTTTTAAATGGATGAGTGTTTATTCCTTCGGCAAAAAGCGCACGCGCGCATGCAAACCGTAGGTTTCGCTTGGCTTTAAAATGTAAGGCTCGTGGAGCGCTGCCACGCCGGGCAGGTCACCGCCCACGCCGCACATTGCGCCATCGAGCGAAAGCTCAACAAAATCCTCATACTTGAGCTCGTGCAGATGCTCGGCTGCGTCGAGCGCCTCCTGCGCGTAGGCATGCGCGGAAAACAAAAGGCCGTTTCCGCTCAAATCCTCTACCGCAAAAGTACCCATACTCCCTGCAAGCGTCAGCTCGCGCACGCCGCCGCGCGTGCCGTTTTCCTGCGGGCGCATGTAGCGGTGTTCAAGCTCCTTAACCGTAAGCACGTAGCGCGAAACCGGCGCGCCCGTTTCGCGGTCGGGGTAGTTTTCGTGGGGGCCGCGCCCGTACCAGCGCGCGCTTTGAAAGCTTTCGGGCAAACAAAGCCGCATGCCCGCGCGAGGTAGCTCCAGTTTTTTGGAGTGGGAGAATTGGCAAATTTCAACGGAGCCGTCACCGTACACCTTGTATACGACCTCCGACCTTTTCAAAAGAGGGTGCTTCCATTGCGCGGTCACGCGCACATAGCCATCTTCAATCCTTGCTTCCATGGGGCGGGCTGTTTCCCTTTTTGCGGCGCGCTTCCATTTTTCACAGGGGAGAAAAGGCAAAAGCTGCGGCACGAAGTTGGAAAAGCCGCGGTCGTTGTCGGTCTGTGCGCGGAAATGGTTGGGGCGAAGCGGCGAACGCAGCCACTCCTTTTCACGGATGCGCGCGCTTATGAGCATGCCCTGCGCAAAGGTATAAGAAAATCCCTCGCCCATAACCGTCAGCCGTTCGCTTTCCCATGTGAGCTGTGGGGCGGGGGCGGTACTGTGATAGGCACTTAGCTTGCGTTTTTGGAGCGGAATTTGGCTCAACGCAAGTTCGTAGCCTTTCTCTGCCCATGGCGCGCTTTCCTTTAAAAGGAAGCGGAACGTGATAAACGCTTCCTTGCCCGCAGGAATGGGTTTTTGAAACGCGATTTGAAACTCCCTGCCGCAAAGCGGGGCCACGTTTTGATAAAGGGCGGGGGATACCTTGCCTTCCTCCCACAAAACGCCTTCCACCTCTGTGCGCCATGTAAGATCATAGGCGGAAAGGTCGGAAAACAACTGGTTGTTGCGCACAAGGAAGCGGCTTTCGTGAAGGTTCACCGGCAGCACATGAAGCGTTTGGTAGCACTTTTTCACCTCGTAGGCAGAAGGGTGCGGCGTTCTGTCCGCCGCAACAATGCCGTTCGCACAAAAATAGCGGTTGCTGCCCACGGAAAAAATGTTCTTGTGTCCGCTGAGGCGGAAGCGTTCTTTAAAGTCGTCGCCGTAAAGCCAGCGGTCGCCCTCGGGTGTTTTGCGACGGATGGATTGATCCACGAAATCCCAAATATAGCCGCCGCAAAGGTGGTCGTACCGCTCGAACGCGGTGGTATACTCGTTGAGGTTGCCAACGCTGTTTTCCATGGCGTGCGCGTATTCGCAAAGAAGCACGGGCATGTGGCCGTATTGCTCCTTTGTAACTGCCTTGCTGTCGGACGCAAGGGCGTTGATGATGCCCTTCGGGCGTTCAAGCGGCTGCTTTTCGCACAGGGCGCGGAAGGTTTTCGCATCCGGGTACATGCGGCTGATGACGCTCGAGCTTTTATCGCTGTGCTCGCCCTCGTAGTGGAAGGGGCGTGTATCGTCGAGCTGCTGCGCCGCAAGGCGCATGGCTTCGAAACTGCCGCCCATCCCCGCTTCGTTACCGAGGCTCCAGAAAAACACGCAAGCGTGGTTGCGGTCGCGAAGCACCATGCGGCGCATCCTGTCCACGCAGGGCTCCTTCCAGCGCGCCTGGCCAAGCGGCAGTTTGCGCCGTGCCCCGTGAGACTCAAGGTCGTTCTCATCCATCACAAGAAGCCCAAGCTCATCGCACAGCTCATAAAAAAGCGGGTGGTTGGGGTAGTGGCTGGTGCGTACGGAGTTGATGTTGAATCGCTTCATGAGCGTAAGGTCTTTCAGGTAGCGCTCAGGGGGCAGCGTCCAGCCGGTATCGGGGTCGTAATCGTGGCGGTTTACGCCGCGTATTTTCAGCGGCTTGCCGTTTAAAAGCAGCACATTGCCCTTGATTTCTACCTTCTTGAAGCCGAAACGAAACGCCTTGTACGTCGTTTTACCGCCGGAGGAAAGCTCCAGAACGACCGTGTACAGGTTCGGGTGCTCGTGGCTCCAAAGCTTCGGGCTTTTTACAGGCTTTGAAAACTCCAGTTCCTTTCTGCCATCGAGCACAAGGTTTTCTTCGCCGAGCAAAAGATCGAGTTCGCGGATGTGCGCTTTTACACGGACCTCGCACGGCGCGCCGTAGTTTTGAAGCGAGAGCGTAAGCCGCGCCACGGCATTTTCGAGGGTTTCATCAATTTCGGCGCGCATGTAAAAATCGCGCACGCAGGCCAATGGCTCCGCGTACAGGTATACGTCGCGGTAAATCCCGCTGAAAAACCACATGTCCTGATCTTCAAGGTAGGTGCCGTCGGAATAGCGCCATACCGTAAGGGTGAGCTGGTTTTTGCCGGAAAATTTAAGATGTGGCGTTATATTGAATTCGTGCGGGGTCATGGAACCTTGGGAGTAGCCAATTTTTTGGCCGTTCACGCTTACCTCGAGCGCCGCCTTCGCCGCGCCGATGTGCAAAAAGACCGCCTTTCCCGCAAAGTTTTTGGGCACCTCAAAGGTGCGGCGGTAAACACCCTTTTCCTGCAGTGCGTGGCTGATGTAAGGGATGCGCCGTTTGCTTGTTCCGATGGCCTGCGGGTAGGAGGTGGCGTAATAGTAGGGGGTTCCGTAGCCGCTTAGCTGCCATACGCCGGGCACTTGTATGTCGTCCCATGCGGCGTCGTCAAGATCAACCGCGTCGTGGTGCGGCGGAAGCTTTACGCCCATGCTCCAGTGAAATTTCCATGTGCCGTTAAGAAAAAGTTGATAGGGCGGCGTTGTGCGCGATACGGCGTCTTGCTCACGTTCGTAAGCATCCGCAAGCGCGTGGCCTTCTTCTTTGTTGCGCTGGATCACGTTCAGGTTTTCCCAATCGAAGTGGCGATGGCTCATGGCAGACCTCCAAAAAGATATGAAAGCGTCTGCTCGTATCATAGCCCAAACGCGCCGTTTCGGCAAGCCGCCAGGTTCTAGTGGCGTGTTATGCTTACTCCATAAAACGGGGGTACTCGCATTCGAAACTCGCGTTTTCCACAGTCGTGTCAAACAGGGTTTCTTTTCCGTTGCAAAACACATAGCGCACTGCACAGGAAGGGCTTTCGTGGATGCGTCGCTCCATGCTGCCGTTTGTAGGCGCCCGCAAAATATGTGCACGTTCGTTTATAAGTTCGGCTGTGAGGGTATAAGTGCCCTGTTTGATACATACGGATTTTTTGCCCAAGTGAAAAAGCCTTGCGCCTTTGTAGGTGGCAAGCCGGTATTCCTTGTTGTTCCAGAGAATGGGGCATAGGATGCCCGTAAACTTCGTAAAGCCAAGCGGAATATCCGCCACGGAGAGCATCAAGGAAAGGGAGTTTTTCCTGTCGTAAAAATGCGTCCAAAGGTAGCGTGCGGGGAACGAGCTTCCACGGTCGCCTTCGATGTAGCCGGGTGCGTCGTCAAACACATAACGCCTGCCGTTAACGGTGAGGCTGCCGAAAACGCTATGCGCCATGCTCACGATGCGGTGGCTGCACTGCATGCGCGGCAAAAGCGAAAATGGGCCCATGATGGAGGAAGCAAGCGGCGTTAACGGCCCAAACACGAGCCTGCCATGCGCCTCGATTTCATGCGTGCGAAGGTTTAGGGTAAGCCCGGTTTCCGAAAATGCGCATTTTCCCACGCGAAACGAAAACCTGCGCTCGTTTGCCTCAAAAAGCTCCATGGGCATGCGGGCGAAGCCACTCGCATCGCCGCATACCACCTGCACCGAGGCGAAACGCCGTCCGTTTGCCTCCGCGTGGATCGCGGGAATCACCGCAACCGTATCCGCACCGGCGGTTTGCTTGAAGTAAAACCCCTCAAAGTAATTTTTCGTTTCGTTCAACCCGTAAAAACCACGCATGGCACATCCCTCCATCCATGTGTTTTTCCCACTCGGGCGGATTTGTAACCCGCCTTCGGCTATCAAAAAAGTGTCTTACGCCACT
>DLFZ01000205.1:4649-5470 GCA_002482435.1 Christensenella sp. UBA7707 | reverse complement strand
CCTCACCGCTCAGGATAAGCATGACGGCAACATCTTTGCCATCATGGGTCGAGCTTCCCGTGAGCTGAAGCAGAACGGCATGTCCGAGGAAGCGACGGAAATGTTCGCGCGCGTGACTGCCTGCCACGATTATCATGAGGCGCTCTTCGTGATCAGCGAATATGTCCAAACCGAGCTGTCCGAAGCCGATCGCGGCATCCTCGAAGCGGACGATATCCGCGTCGACCCCGATGTGACCATCGATGAAAAAGGTGCCACCGCCTACATCGAAACGTGGGGCGATACCGCGCGGCGTTTCGGCGTGGCTCTCGGACCGGACGATTCTATCGACCTGTACGCGACCGTCCAACCGGAAACCGGCGATTTCAAAACGTCCATCATCATCAAAAGGGATCCCGGCAGCGCGCATGAATGCCTGGATGTAAAGCTTCTTCCGTGCGAGAAAGCGCTCATCACCGGCCAAATGGAGCAAAGCGCGCGGGAAACTGAGAATAAGAGCCTGAAGGATATGTTTATGGAATGGAAGCAGCAACGAGGCGAGGATCAGACGCATTCTAAAGATAAGGAGAAGAAAGCGCAACGTGAACGTTAACGAATTCAAGCCCTGGGAGATTCTCCACGGCGACGCTTTGAAGCTGCTCCCCGAATATCCTGCAGGCAGTTTTGACGCTGTCATCACCGATCCTCCATATGCCTCGGGCGGCCGTACGCAGGCCGAGAAGAACAAATCGACCACCGAGAAATACTCCAGCATGGGCGTGGCGGCCCCTCCGCCCTTTGACGGCGACAGCAAGGATCAGCGAAGCTGGACAAGGTGGGCC
>DLFZ01000205.1:0-4624 GCA_002482435.1 Christensenella sp. UBA7707 | reverse complement strand
ATTGCTAAGCCCGGCGCGCCCGTGTGCATGTTCATCGACTGGCGGCAGCTTCCGGCAGCGAGCGATGCGCTCCAATGGGCGGGCTGGCTCTGGCGGGGGACCTGTGTTTGGGATAAGGGTAACAGCCGTCCGCAGCGTGGCAGGTTCCGGCAGCAGAGCGAGTACATCGTTTGGGGCAGTAACGGCGACATGCCCATCGACCGTCCTGTGCCTTGTCTGCCGGGNNAAGCCTCTGCAGCTCATGCGCGACATCGTAAAGATCACCGAGCCGGGCGGTCGCATCCTTGATCCCTTTGCGGGAAGCGGTACGACTGTGCTCGCCGCTGTTCTCGAAGGGTACTCCTGCGTCGGCATAGAGCTCTCGGATCAGTACGCGAAGCTGGCGGTCGAGCGCCTCGAACGAGAGACCGCCGCCCTTCGCGGCTGAACGGTATGGCTATGTTCATAGCCATACTCTGCCCAAATCTGCCCGCCAATGGCTATAAACATAGCCATAGGCAGAAAGGAGCCATATGAATCAGGAAAAACGAGACGACTATATGGAGCGGATCGAAGGCGAGTACCGGCAATATGAGATAGACATGAGCCTGAAACCCGCGGCAGATGTGTTCGCGCAGGCGGCAAGCATCCTGAACATGCGGCACGCATATGACTATCTTCGCTCCGGCGATATCTCCGACGACGAGCTTGCCTATGTCATGCAGGCGCAGTATCCTCTGCGCGAGGTCGCGGGGACCCATGAAGCTTTCGAGTCCGTAAACTGTGCGGAAAACCCCATTGCTACTACGGTTTTCGACATCTACAGCAAAAACTTGTTCGACGACGCGGATACGGAAAAGTACGACAGCCACATTCCAATCTGCTTCCTGCGTAAGCCAAGNNTGTGGGATATCGTAGAGCATTCGAGGAATCGACCGGATGATGTGTTCAAGATCGAGAAAGTCATCGAGCTGAGCCGTGCCGATTTCGACGAATTCTCCACGCGCCTGCTTGTGGACACGCCTTTCATTCAGGGAAACGCACATCTTATGAGTGTGGACGAACAGGGCCGCTGGCATTGCCTTCTTGTGCACGATGAGAGCCGAAATCGCGGTATCCTCGTGGAATCGGATGGCTACCCGTATGCCAGGTACGCGGCCTATGTCGCGGACACGCGTCAGCATGACCTCACGAACATTCCCTGCGAAGAACATAAGCGCAGCGCTCCTGAACGGCCGCGCAAGCCTAAACAGCCGGAGCGCTGACCACCTTTTTCTTTTTAAGGCCATCACTTCAAAAGGCTCAAATCCTACCTCATATCGGGATCGTCACTTCAAAAAGAGGCTTCCAATACCCTACCGCATAAAAAGAGAGATCCGCCCGCTGGCGGCTGCTTACCGCGCCCGAAGCGCGGTAAGCGCGAGCATAGCGTTTGTGTGACAAACGCTGCTCGCAGGGGATACCCCTGACCCCATATGCCGCCTTCGGGCGGAGGAAGGAGCGCGCGTATGGCGCAAAGGGAAGCGTTCCTGTCCGTGCGCATGAGCGCCGCGGAACGCCAAAAGTTGGACGCCCTGTGCAGAGCGTCCAATCTGTCCGTCAGCGCGCTTGTGCGCAAGCTGCTGAACGGAACAAAAATACAGGAAAACCGCGCAAAGGACTTTAAGGCCCTTTACACGGAGATCAACCGCATCGGCAACAATATCAATCAAATCGCCCGCAGCGTAAACGCAGGCATTGCCACCCCTGAGGACGCCGCGCAGGCTCTGTTTCTGCTTAAAAAAATATACACCCTCATGGAAAAGGCAGCGGATCCGGCATGGCAGTAACAAAAATTCTTGCACGCCACTACCGCGTGGATACAGGAATCAAGTACGTTATCAATGGAGATAAGACCGAAGAAAGGCTCTTGACGGCTTTTCAGTATTGCACGTCCGACAATGCCTACGAGCGCATGAAGCGAACGAAAGAGCACTTCGAAAAAACAGGCGGTGTCCAATGCTATCATATCATTCAGGCGTTCAAGCCCGGCGAGCTTTCGCCCGAGCTGGCGCTTGAGATCGCGGAAGCGTTTGTCCGCGAGCATCTGCCCGAATATGAAGCCGTTGTTGGCGTACATGTCGACAAGGAGCATATCCACGCGCACATCCTTTTCAACTCTGTGGAGCGAGAAACGGGCAAAAAGTACCACAGCAACGCAAAAAGCTACTATCAGCAGATACGCGCGATCTCCGACAGGCTGTGTGAAAAGCACGGTCTTTCCGTTATTCTCGCGGGTGAAAAAAGCCATGCCGTCACATATGCGGAATGGCTTCGGGAAAAGCGCGGGCAGCCTACCTTCCGCTCCATGCTGCAGGAGGACCTGCGCATGGCCGTCGAGGATGCGAACGATTTCGGTCACTTCCTCATGCTCGTGGAAACCATGGGCTACGAGATCAAGCACGGCAGTCGCCTGTCGTTCCGGTTGCGGGGGCAGGAGCATTGGATCGTCCCCGGCCGGCGCGACCCGCTCTTCACCGAGGATGGTATCCGTGCGGCCATACAAGGCAGCCTTGAGGCGATTGAGGCCGGTTTGAAGCCACCTGTGACCATCAGGCAGCCGTTTACACCTTTCCAAAAACACCCCAAATACACGGGCTTTCTGGCGCTTTACGTCCATTACCTGTATCTGCTCGGAAAAATCGGAAAACGCCAATACCCGCCCCGCATGACGGCGCGGCTCAAAGCCGAAGTCATGCGTTTCGATAGGTACAAGGCGCAGTTCGCGTTCCTGCGGGAAAACGGTATTTCCACACTCGACCAGCTCACGGCGTTCAAATCGGGCGCTGAGGAACGATTGGACAGGCTGAACAAGCAGCGAACGATCCTCAACGTGCAAAAGAAAAAGAGAAAGCCTCTGTACGACGCGCTGGCGGCCGTCGAGGCGCTAAAGCCCGCTAAGGAGCTTTACGCCTCCGGCATGACGGGCATCGAGGATGAGCTTGCCGTCTATATGGCGGCAGTGGAAACGCTTGAAAAAGCAGGCATCCCACACGAGCGGCTCGCTGTGGAAAAGGCCGAAATTTACGGGGCTGTTGCAAACGTCAACATGGAGATGCGCGCGGCGAAAAAGGATATCGCGCTGTGCGACGAGATCGCGGGGACTGCCCCGCAGATGGAAAAGGCTATCCAGAAAACAGAAAAATCGCAAACGAAGGAGGTGGTACGGGATGACAGAAGGCGGTGACGCGGCCGAACAGGTCGTAAAAATGATGCTGACGGGCGGCGAGGTTTCCGTCCGGCTTGTGGGTTCGGCGCTCAAAAACGGGTTGGCTATGCTTTTTGCCTTGATCAAAAACCACAAAAAGGTCTTTGGCAAAACCAACATGGTGAAGCTCCTGCGGGAAACGCGCGATATTCGCACGTTTACCATGACCCCGGCGCAGTTCAGGTTGTTCCAAAGCGCTGCGCGAAGGTTCAAGCTCCTCTACTCAGCTGTACAGGATCGGCGCAACAGGCGCGCTCTTGTAGATGTGATCTTGCCGGCAACGGAGATCGAGCGGGCGAATATGGTCTTTGAGAAAATCAAATTCGCGCCTGAACGCGAGGAACCGAAGCAGCCCGAGAAGGAGGAACCTGTCGAAAAAAAAGGACGTCGGTCGGAACCCGACTCACGCGATACAAGGGACAACTCCTCTACACGCGACGAGAAAAAAAGGATGACGCGTGAGAAACCCTCTATCGAGGAAAAGCTCAAGGAGCATAAGGCTGCGAGGGAGCAGCAGCTCCGTCAGGTTCCGGCCAGGAAGAAATCAAAATCCAAATCGAAAGGAAAGGCGAAATGACGGACGCGACCTATCAAATCAGCGTTACGGAAGCGGAGAAAAATCTGCTTGCCGGTTCGCTTCTCCACTTGAAGGCTGACCTGATCTCCGAGCGCGCGGACTACGGAGACGTATCCGAGCTTCTCGACAAGGTGAAGGGCCAGCGGCCTTTGCAGCGCGTCAAGCGCGAGGCGAGGTAGCCTGATGCTTTTTCGCAAAAAAGGAGGTGATCCTCCATACCTAACAAATCGCGCACAGGAGATATTCTCTTGTGCGTTTTTCTTTATGTCCCCGTAGCGTGGTTCGCACTCGTTCTGGCGCAAAGCCTTGGCTCCGGTGGACTGCCGAAGCTTCTGGAAAACCTAACGGCGGCACTGGAAGCGCCGTTGTCCATCCGTTGGACGGAAAAAAGCCTATCTACCTTGCTTATCTGTACGTTAGCCTATCTGATTTCTATCGGTCTTTATTTTTCCGAACACGCACGAACCCGCGAAGGAGCGGAGCATGGCAGCGCAAAATGGGCGGCGCCCGCACAGATCAACGCCATGTTTGCGCAGAGGGAAAGCATCCTTTTGACGCGTCATGTACGGCTTGGCCTGAATGCCCATAAACACAAGCGCTGCCTTAACGTTCTCGTCATCGGCGGAAGTGGCTCATCCAAAACAAGGGGCTATGTTAAGCCAAACATCCTCGAGGCGAACAGCAACTATGTGATTACCGATCCGAAAATGGAGGTGCTCACCGCGACGGGCGGCTATCTCAAAAGCCAAGGGTACGATATTCGAGTCTTGAACCTCGTCAATTTCGCGCATTCGGACGGGTACAACCCGTTCGTCTAACTC
>DLFZ01000175.1 GCA_002482435.1 Christensenella sp. UBA7707 | reverse complement strand
CTGTGCCGGGGGATTATTATTTCGTCCGTACAATTTGTTTTCGGTTGCTAATACCGCGCTATGCTAAAAGCATTGTATCGTCGGTTTCGTCCAAAACTTTTACGACCGCCGCGACGGCACGTTTCACGCCGCCTTCCTCGAAAGGGTTTGCGAGGTTTGCGAGTTTTAAAAGCTCCGTATAGGGGAGCGTTCCGCCCGCGCCGCAAAGCTTCATGTAATCCGCCCACGCTTGTTCGCGGTTCTCCTGCATACGCCCGAAAAACTCAAACGCGCTCATGCTGGCAAGCGTGTAGTCGATGTAGTAAAAGGGCATCGAATAAATGTGGCTCTGCTTTTGCCAAAAGCCGCCGTCTTCCATAAAAGCGTCGCCATCGTAATCACGGTGCGGCAGGTATTTCTTCTCGAGCTCGCGCCATATCTGCCTGCGCCGGGCAGGCGAGAACTCCGGGTTTTCGTAAACGATGTGCTGGAATTCATCCACGCACACGCCGTAGGGCACGAACAAAAGCGAGCCTAAAAGGTGCGCATAGCGGTATTTGCCGGCTTTTTCACCGAAGAAAAGCTCCATCCACGGATGGGCGAAAAACTCCATCGACATCGAGTGGATCTCGCACGATTCCAGCGTGGGTTCGGTCAACTCCAAAAGCTCGTTGTACTGTGACGAGGTTTTGTCCGCGAAGGCGTGGCCGGCCTCGTGCGTCAGAACATCCACGTCCGAAGAGGTGCCATTGAAATTGGAAAAAATAAACGGCGCTCGATAGTCCGGCAAGCTGGAACAGTAGCCGCCCACGCGCTTGTTAGGGCGCGTCACAAGGTCCATCAGCTCATGTTGTACCATAAAATCAAAAAATTCCCAGGTTTCGGCGCTCAAATCGCGGTACATCTGCTGCGCGGCTTTCACAAGCTCCTCGGGCGTGCCCTGCGGAACGGCGTTCCCGTCGGTAAACTGAAACGACTCGTCGTAAACCTTAAGCTTTTCTACGCCGATGCGCTTGGCCTGCCGTTCGCGAAGCGCCGTGCATACGGGAACCAGATCGCGCACCACCTGCGTGCGAAAGCTTTCCACATGCTCCTTCGTGTAAGAGTAGCGGCCCATGTTGATATAGCCAAGCGGCGTATAGGTTTTGTACCCCATGTTTTTGCCCATGTGCGTGCGAAGTTTTACAAGCTTACCATAAATGGAATCAAGTTTTTTGCCGTGCGCGCTTAAAAAGCCGGAAATGGCGGTGAAGGCGCTTTTTCTCACGCTGCGGTCGGGATTCTGCAAAAACTTACTCACCCCCGAAAGGTTTCTAACCTCTCCCATGAATTCCACTTTGCACGAAGCGAGAAGTTTCTGGTATTCGCGGCTGAGCGCGCTTTCTTTCTGCATGGGGAGGATGAGTTTGACCGACATTTTTTTAAGCGTGTTTTCGAGGATGGTGAAGTAATGCGCGCCGAAAGCTTCCGTAAGCTCCGTGCGGAAGGGGCTCTTCAGAAGCGCTTTTGTAAACCGCATGACAGCGGGCATAAAAAGAGGCTGCGTGTCGTCGAAAAACTTGTTTTCTTCCTCGTAGAATTTGTCGCTCACGTCGAGGGTGTGACGGATGGAGGCGAGGGCGCCCTGCGTTGTGAGCGCGCGCATAAGCGTGTTGTACTTGCGCACCGCGGCAACGGTGTCTGCGGCCGAGGCGGCGTTTCTCACCTTCTTTGTGATGACCGCAAGAGCTTTTAGTGCCTGCAATTTTTTCGGCCGTTCATAGGGGAGTTCGCTGAATTTTTGCATGGCCTTCTCCTTGTCGCAATAATGCAATAAAATGATGTGCTTACCAAACATCATAAAACTTTTTACAGTGTAAGACAACGTGTGTTTATGGTATAATTCGGATAGATTGTTAAATTTTCTTCCGAGGTATTGCATGAAACGTTTCAACAACCATGTGGCGGACGCTGCGGCCATTCTGTTCGGCAATCTTTTAATGGCGCTTGGCATGGTGGTGTTCACCATTCCCAACAACCTTGCGCCGGGCGGGGTTTCCGGTCTCGCGACCGCCATCGGCTATGTGACGAAACTACCCGTTGGCGCGCTGACATTTGCGTTCAACGTACCTATACTTTTGATCGCATGGCGTATGTTCGGCTTCAAAAGCCTCGCAAAAACGCTCATTGCAAGCGTGGTGTTTTCTGCGCTCATCGACCTTTTGCGCCCGTATCTGCCTACCTATACCAACAACATTCTTCTTGCGTCGGTGCTCGGCGGCGCGCTCATCGGCGCGGGTGTGGGCGTGGCGTTTTCGCGCGGCATCACAACGGGCGGCACGGATATGATATCCATGATTTTGCGGCGTCCGTTCCCGCACATTCCCGCAGGCACGCTTTTGATGCTGATCGATGCGCTGGTGATCGTGATTGCGGTCATTATTTTCAAGGACATTGAGGTGGCGCTGTACTCCGGCGTAGCCATTTTTGTGCAGGGCAAGGTGATCGATGCCATCATGCAGGGCCTCGATTTTGCAAAGGTTGTTATGATCATCACCGTAAAGCCCAAGGAAGTGCTTGCGGCGCTTTCTTCGGAAAACGACCGCGGCGTTACCGAGTTTGAGGTGCGCGGGGGTTACACCGGCGAAAAAAAGGAAATGCTTATGACGGTTGTACGGCGGAGCGAGGTTTCCCGCACACTGCAGGTCGTAAAGCGCGTTGATCCAAAAGCGTTTACCATACTGCACAATGCCACCGAGGTGCGTGGGGAAGGGTTTAAGGGGTACGACAACCTATGATGGAAAAATTGTATTACCAAATACCGACTTTGGAAAGCTGCCCCGCAACGGTGCTTGCTTGCGAAAAAAAAGAAGAAGGCTTCGAGGTGCTTCTTGACCGCACGGTAATTTACCCCGAGGGTGGGGGACAGCTTTCGGACAAGGGCTTTCTGAACGATACCGCCGTGCTTCATGCCCGCGAGGAAAACGAGCTTGTGTGGCACAAAACCGAAGCGCCGTTTGAAGTTGGTGCCAAGGTTATTGTACGGCTTGACGTTGAAACGCGGCGCGACCACAGTGTACAGCATACGGGGGAGCACATTCTTTCGGGCATTGCGAAAACGCTGCTTGACACCGCCAACGTGGGTTTTCACATGGCGGAGGACTATGTGACCATCGACCTCGACAAGTTTTTGGACGACGCGCAGCTTGAAATGCTTGAGCGTGCCGCGAACCTTGCCGTGCAAAGGAACATCCCCGTTACCGTACGCGTGGTGGACGAGCATGAACTTGAAAACTTTCGCCTTCGCAAGCAGGCGAAGGGTCTTACGGGCGAAATCCGCATCGTGGAAGTGGGCGAGGCCGATTCCTGCACCTGCTGCGGTACGCATTGTGCCATGAGTGGCGAGGTAGGAGCCATTAAAATTACCGCCTCCGCAAAGTACAAGGGCGGTACGCGCATTTGGTTTGCGTGCGGCATGCGCGCCGTGGAGGCTTCGAGGCGCGAACATACGCTTTTGGATGCGCTTGCAAGGCGGTTTTCTACCAAGCCTGAGGATGTGTACGACGCCGTGAAAAAGCAGGGCGACGAATATGCGGTGCTTCGCGCGGAGCTAAAAAAGCGCACCGAAACGTTGTTTGAAATGCAAACGGAAACGCTTTTAAAAAACGCGAAAAGCTCGAAAGGGATTAAAGTCGTCGTTCATGCGGCGCAGGGGCTCAGCGCGCAGGAGCTCAGGGCATTTTCCGAAAAGCTCCTCGCGGGCGGCAAAACCGTGGCGGCCCTTTTCGGGGTCAACGGCGGCAGCGCAAGCTACCTTTTGGCGCGGAGCGCGGATGTAAGCTTCAGCATGCGCCAAGCCTGTGAGGCCGCTAACGCCTTATTTAACGGCAAGGGCGGCGGGCGCGACGACAGCGCGCAGGGGAGCGCACCCATTGCCGGAGAAAGCGCGTTTTTACAAGCGGTTTCACAGTTTGAAGGCTATTTACTGCGCGCCGTATCCTAGTTTTGTTTCGCGGCACAGCCGCGTGAATTCCATACAAAACGGAGGCACAGATGAAAAAAGACATCCTGTCGGTTGTTCTTGTTGCTGTTATGCTTCTTTCGTGCGGCTGCGGGGCGGAGCAAAACGCGGCCGAAGCGGAACAAACTTCACAGGGCGCGCAAAACGCGGCAGTCATTACCGCAACGCCCGCGCCGACCATTGCGCCAACGCCCGTGCCCACCCCAACGCCAAAGCCGAACTACCTCATCGATTCCACGTTCAGCGTCGTGTGCGACGATTATGTAAACATGCGCGCCGATGCCTCCTCCCAATCCACGCTCGTGCGGGAAGTGACGAATGGCGAACAAGTTGAGCTTCTTTCTTTTGTGGAGCGTTACGCACAGGTGAAGGTGCTTTCTACGGGGGAAACGGGCTACATCATCGGCGGCTTTTTGAAGCCCGATACGGACGTATTGGGACTTAGCGCCGTTTCAGCGCCCTTTGGTGTTACCGAGGCCGTGCCCTTCAACTATACCTACGATCAAATGCTTATGGACATCGACGAGCTTTTGGTGGCCTATCCGGACAAGCTGACCGTGGAATCGGCCGGACAGTCCGTGGAGGGCAGGGAGCTTAAGGTGCTTGTGCTTGGCGATATGAACGCGAAGCACCATGTGTTCGTGCAGGGGGCCATCCATGCACGCGAGCATATGACAGCGCTTTTGTGCATGGCGCTTGCGGAGCATTGGCTCGCTGATGGCATACCCAATCCCAGCGTGTGCTTCCACATTCTCCCCATGGCAAACCCGGACGGCGTTACCCTTAACCAAACGCTGCAATTCAACAAGGCGATTCAGGAAATTTACTTGAACGACGGCAGCACTGGCCGCAGCGTGCTCACGGGTGCCGAGTACCTTTCGGAGTGGAAAGCGAACATCAGGGGGGTGGACTTGAACCGTAACTTCGACGCCATATGGGATCGCGTAAAAACCTGCCCCGCGCCTTCGTTTTCTGATTACCGCGGGGAAAGCATAGAGAGCGAGCCGGAAACCAAAGCGCTTGTGGAGTACACGAAAAAGTACGATTTTGACGCAACTGTCAGCTACCACGCCACGGGCAGCATGATCTACTGGGAATTTGGCCCGAACTCGCCCGTGAACGAGGCTTCGTACTCGCTTGCGGAGGCGGTCGCCGCCATAAGCGCTTACAAGCTTGAAGACGACGACGGCAGCTCCTTCGGCGGTTATAAGGACTGGGCAAGCTACAAAATGAACATTCCGTCCATTACCATCGAAATCGGCACGCGCGCCGCGCCGCTTCTGGAAAACGAGTTTTACAACGTGTGGCTCAGAAACCGCGAACTGCTCACAACGGTTGCGCATTGGGTGGAGGCAAACGCGGTCTAAAACCGAAAATTAACCTTGATAAGAGCGGGCAGCTTAAATAAATCGAAAGAAAAGCAATACACAAAACTATTGACAAGAACGGGCGGCATGCATATAATAATTAAGGCAAAGCAGAAGCAGCCCGCTTCTCACCCGCCGGCAATGCGTCAGGCGAGGTCAATGGCAAACAACATAGTATACCATATGTGTGTTTGAAATCATAGCGGGTGCTTTTGTACCCGCTATTTTATTTTGTATGGAGGTGTCCGTTATACCCAAGGATGAACTCTTGATCAATGAGGAGATCCGCCACAAAGAAGTCAGGCTCATCGACGACAAGGGAAACCAGCAGGGCGTAGTTGCTCTGGATGTGGCGATGCGCATGGCGGAAGAAGCCGGTCTTGACCTGGTAGAAATTGCGCCGCAGGCGGCACCGCCTGTGTGCAAAATTATGGACTACGGCAAGTACCGCTTTGAACAGGGCAAGCGCGAAAAGGAACAGCGCAAGAACCAAAAGATCGTCGAACTGAAGGAAATTAGGCTTTCGGCAACCATCGACACGCACGACATGGAAGTGAAATCCAAAGCCTGCACAAAGTTTCTCCAAAACGGCGACAAGGTGAAGGTCTCCATCCGGTTCAGGGGCCGTCAGGCAAAGCACGGCGACATCGGTCTGGATGTAATGAACACGTTCTATGAAATGGTCAAGGACAATGCTGCGATCGACCGCCCTGCCAAGCAGGAGGGACGCAATATGTTCATGATATTGACACCCAAATCCAACTAACAAACGACAGGAGGAAACCCCCATGCCCAAGATCAAAACCCACAGGGGCGCTGCAAAGAGGTTCAGCCTTACCAAATCCGGGAAAATCAAGCGCAGTAAGGCGTACAAAAGGCATATCCTGACCAAGAAAACCACCAAGCGTTTACGCGGTTTGCGTCAGACTGGCTACATCGCCGAGTGCGAAGCCAAGAAGATTCGCGAGCTGATTCCGTATAAGTGAGAAGGAGGAAATGAACCATGGCCAGGATTAAAAGAGCAGTCAATGCCGTAAAGAAACGCCGCAAGGTGTTTAAGCTCTCCAAGGGCTATTTCGGAGCGAAGAGCAAGCAGTACCGCGCCGCGTCGCAGCAGGTCATGAAGTCGATGGCCTATGCGTATGTGGGCCGCAAGCTCAAAAAGCGCGAGTATCGCCAGCTTTGGATCGCCCGTATCAACGCGGGCGCAAGGCTCTGCGGCATCAGCTACAGCCGCCTCATCAACGGTTTGAAGCGCGCGGGCGTGGACGTGAACCGCAAGGTGCTTGCCGATTTGGCAATCTTCGACATGAACGCGTTCAAGCAACTCGTCGAAGTCGCCAAAAAGGCGTTGCAGGCGTAAATTCGTTTGCCGTATTCGTCCGGGTACAATTGTACCCGGACGTTTTTGTATCCTTAAAAGCAGTGCGCTCTCTATCTGATTAAACCTCGTGCCGCGTTTGCGGCATTGCGTTTTGCGGCATTTTTCTGTAAGATGGTAGTGCTACAAACCGCCTGAAAAAGAGGAACCGTATGGTTATCGAAAGCACACGAAACGAAAACGTAAAGCGCGCGCGCGCGCTGGCGCAGAAAAAGGGTAGGGACGAACAGGGGCTTCACTTCATCGAAGGGGAAAAGCTCGTGCGCGAAGCCGTAGTTTCGGGCGCGCAGTTTGCGGAAGCATTCATCGAGGAAGGGCATGAGCTCATGTCAGCCGTGCTTAGTGGAAGCGGCGCAACCGTTTACACCGTAAAGCGCGCCGTCATGGAAAGCCTCACCAACACCGAAACGCCGCAGTGGGTGTGCGCTACCGTAAAAACGCCCGATGTGCCGCTGCCGGAATATTACCCAGAAGGGCTTATCGTCGTGCTCGACCGAGTGCAGGATCCGGGCAACTTAGGCACCATTTTGCGCACTGCGGACGCGATGGGAGCACGCGGGCTTTTGCTCGGCGAGGGCTGCGCAGATCCTTATGCCCCCAAGCCGCTTCGAGCGTCGATGGGCTCTATTTACCATGTTCCCGTGTGGAACGGGCCGCTTGAAAAAGAGCTTTCGCGCCTTAAGGAGCAGGGCTTTACGCTCGTGTGTGGACATTTGAAAGGGCAAAATACCATGCCGAAGGTAGGAAGCCGCTGCGCGCTTGTAATCGGCAACGAATCAAACGGCGTTTCCGATTCCGTCGCGCAAATGTGCGAAACGTACCGTTTACCGATGTACGGTAGGGCGGAATCCCTTAACGCATCGATTGCCGCGGGCATTTTGATTTACGAACTCTCCAAAACCATGCGCGGTTGAAGCGCGGAAAATCGCATCATCATGTACTGCGCGGGTGCTGTGGCGGAGCAGGGTGTGATTGAGGGAGAGTAAAACCAAGGAGGAGCGTACGCGCTGCTTCCTTGCGCGCTATACACAACAGTAAGCAAAAAGGGATATGCTGCCGCTTTCTCTGCGGTGCATAAAAACAGGATTTCAACTAGGCCCGCTTTCCGCGCTTAACCGCGTAAAGCGGACTTTTTGTATTGTGAAGCGCGCGTTTGCCCGCTATACTGTTACATGGATCGTGCCTTTATCGGCGCGTGAAGGAGTTTTTCTATGGTTTATCTCGATTACGCGGCAGACACACCCATGCGCGAAGAGGCAATCGATGCGTTTGCGCAAACGGCACGCACGTTTGCCGCAAATCCGAATTCGCATCATCCGATGGGGGAGGCGGCTGCCGAAAGGCTTGCGCAATGTTCAAAGAATATCCTTTCCCTTTTGGGCATGCCCGAACATACGCTTGTTTTTACCTCCGGCGCGACCGAGGCGAACAACCTTGCCATTAAGGGCGCAGCGGGCAACAGCCGCAGCCGCGCAAAACATATTGTAACGACATGGCTTGAACACTCCTCCGTGCACGGCCCCTTGACGGCGTTGCAGGCGCAGGGCTACGAAGTGGATTACGCCGAGCTTGACGA
>DLFZ01000243.1 GCA_002482435.1 Christensenella sp. UBA7707 | reverse complement strand
GCTGCCGTAATTACCGAAGAAATTTTAGAAATTACTGCGATGTTTTTTACGCTGGCAAAAGCAAACATGATGATAGCGCCCGCGGCAAACGCAAAAAACGTAACGGTGGTTGCGCTTAAGCCGAAAACGTGAACATCTTCGTTCAAAAAAAGGCTTTGCAGGTTAACAAACAACATCGATAGCGGAAAGGCAAAAAAATACCGCAAATACCCCGAACGTATGTTGCGAAGCGAAAGGGGTTCCCTGGCGCTCCAGAGGTTGCGCAGAGATAGAATCAGCTTTGACGCATAACCTCTTTTTTTCGTCGTTGGATGTTCCATATCGGCGCCTCCAATTGTATGTTTGCTGCGCGTGGTTTTTTGCCTGCAAAGGATGTGCTTGCGATTAGAGGGCTTGATTTGCCTTTGGCGGGGCACCGCTTGGCTGGGTAAGGCGCTTACTGTTTTATATGGAAAAGTATACCACAGTTTTGTACGGCGGAGGATGCGCTTCACTACAAAATTTTTATACCTATTTTATAAAACTCCGTTTTTTGATATGCTAGGTCAGGCGCGGTCGCCCGCGCTTTGCCTGTTTCAAAAAGACGCCGTTTGTGATAGGATAATCACCAATAAATAGGAGAGGTGCAAGGCAAACAGACGTGGCAACAAACACAGGCCTTACAAGAGAGCTGGCGGTTGAGTTGCTGAAAAAGCAAAAAGTTTTATGCCCCAACTGCGGCAAAAGCACGCTGGTTTCGCGCTATCCCCATAAAAAACAAAACGTCGAGTACAAATGCACCGCATGCAAGGAGATCTACCATCCTTGCATGCTAATTTGACCTGTACGTTCGCGCTTGATGTCTGTAAGGATCGCTGCAAACGTAAAACCATGGCCGCCGGTTCAACCGGCGGCCATGGTTTTTGAAATCGTGTTTTATGCGGCTGTGTCGCGGAAAAGCCAGGTGTACCACTCGTTGTATAGGGTTTGAAAGTCCTTGCCGAAGGTTTGTTCCAGCGAAGCGTAATCGGTGCAGAGGGAAAGCACTTGCCGCAGGGAGTAGTTGTTGACCAGATAGTTTACAAACGAGTCATAGGCAGCATACCCCCAGCTGTTGCGCGTAGAGGTTTCATTC
Source organism: Christensenella sp. UBA7707 (assembly GCA_002482435.1). GTDB lineage: Bacteria > Bacillota > Clostridia > Christensenellales > CAG-138 > UBA7707. The sequence continues at coordinate 2,222 of DLFZ01000243.1, read as the reverse complement.
AAAAAAAACAGTTCGGGCGTGCCAAGATATTCAAACCATTTGTATAGCATATAAGCTTCCGCATCAAGGTAAAGACCGGCGTCAAGCTCCTCGTCCGAGGCGAAGCTTCCCCCGTGCGAAAGATAGTATTCGGGCAGCCATGTTCCGTTGGCGAGAACCGTAACTTCATCAACGTCTTCACCCCACGGATAAGTTCCGTCATAGCACGCTCGAACAAAAGCAAGCCGCCCGTCTCCGACTTCGCAATCTGTAATTGATTTCATGCGAAAAACATAGTCGCCAAACGGTACCTCGTTGACATAATCGGCAAGCCCTTCGGCAAGCCACAGACTGTCGGAAGGGGTAAACATGTGCGTCAACTCGTGGATATACTGGCTGCTCGGCGCCCCCCGATAAAGTTCAATTTCTCTTGTATCCCAGTTTGAAAACCCAAGAGAACCACCAACACCATACCCGCTTTCATCCACATAAAAGGTGAGGTGCTCGCCGATGTTCCAAAGCTTCTCGGGATGCTCGGCATTTTCAAGCAGCAGCGTTTCCAGCATATCGATGCCGTTGGTGCATTTATAAAGAAAGGTTTCGAGCGTATCTGCATCTACAAGGTAGGCCGCCTTGTCCGGCACCCATTTGATGGAATAGGTTGCACGCTCAGTCGTGGCCGTTACCTCGTACCCTTCGGCACTTGAAAACGAAACATGCTCAAAAAAATCGCCGTATTCCGGTTTGTAGGTGCAGTCAACGCCGAGGCTTGCAAGCCACGCGAGTTTCACCTCGTCCATGTTGAGTTCCGACGTGCCTTCGAGCACTTTTTGAAGCGCGTCCGCTCCGTATTCGTCGTCGATGTACTGCAAGAGAAGCGCGGAGATGTCCGTCGCCCGTGCAACCGCCTCCGTGCCGCAAACGCACGCATAAAAGCGCACGCCCGAAAGGCTCATAATCCCAAAGTCATCGCAGTTCTCTAAATAATTTGCCACGGTTTGGCGCTCGGGGGCGCCAAACAGCCTGCCGCACGCCCCATAGACAATCCACGGCGCGCGGTCATTTAAAAACGCGCGCGCGGCGGTACCCAGGTAGCTGCCGTCCACAGACATGCTCTTTGAAAAAATGGCGGTGGTACCGCGAAGCTCAGGGGATTCAAGCTTGCCGCCGGGCACGCTGTCGGAAACGATGATGAGGGAGGGCTTCACACGAGGCGTATATGCCATAAATTCGCTTAGCCGGGAAAGGTTTGCTTCAATAGCGGCTACCATGCCCGCGGCATCCTGCTCCGTGACGCCTGCCGTTTCGATTTGGTAAACCGCAAGCTCCGTTTCCGTTTGGTAAACGTCAAAAATGCGCGGCAAATGCTCGTCGCGCTGGTGGCGCGTTTCTGAAAACTCGTAGGCAGCGGGTTTTTCTAACACTGAAAAAGGCGCGCAACCCGATACAACAAGCGTAAAAAACGCAAAACACAAAAGGCATAAAAGGGCGAGAGCATACTTTGGCTTCATGGCGGCAGTTCTCCTTTTGGCAGGTGTTTTTGCATAAAGGAACATGCTAAAACAGGAAAAAGCATACAAAGAGCGCTATGCCATGATGATAAATTATAAAATAGTTTTCGTCAATGAGTGTGAATTATTTATGTAAACAAAATAAGTCGCAGCAGCCGAACCCAAGAGCGTCTAAGGGTTTTCTGCTACGAAACGCCGCCCAGCGCTTCGAGCACCGAACGGGCAAGAAGCTCCGCGCCAAGGGGAAGGGCGTCGTCGTTTGTTACAAATTCGCGGCTGTGCCAAGCTGCGTTTTTCTGTTCGGGGAAGCCGCTCCCGAGCCAGTAGAAAAACGAGGGAACCTCCACACCGAACACCGCAAAATCCTCGCTGCCCATATCGGGCAAGGGGGCTACAATGCCCGCTTCTCCTACGGTTTTTGCGGCGGCGTTTCTTGCAACGGGAAAAAGCAAGGGCGCGTTTTTTGTGATGGGCACCTGCGGGATTAATGAAATTTCTACGGTACAGCCATAGGCCGCCGCAGTGCTTTCCGCCATGGTTTTTAGGCGTGCCGCAGCATTTTCACCTGCCTCCTCGCGGTGAAAGCGAATGCTGCCCGTAAGGGTGAGGGAAGTGGGAACAAAAAAGTCCGGCGCATCGGTACGCACGGAATATACTGCGCATACGAGTGCGTCGAGCGGGTTTGTGCCGCGGCTCACAATGGTCTGTACGCCGTTTATCAGCGCCGCGCCC
>DLFZ01000116.1:4050-5084 GCA_002482435.1 Christensenella sp. UBA7707 | reverse complement strand
CGGCATAGCCGGTGCTATTCCAACAGACGACAACGCAGAAAGCGGCCAAGATATGCCGTTTGGGCGTGTTCGGATTGGCGTGTTGTGCTTAAAAATTATAAAAGGGGAGGAGGGGGAATATGACGGAATGGTGGGAATCCTTATCGACGCTGCAAAGGGTATTCGGTTTTTTTGCCCTGCCCGCAACGCTCGTGTTGATCATCCAGTCGGTTCTGGTACTGTTTGGCATCGGTCATCACGAGGTGGACTTCGGCCATGCGCATGTGGATGTCGCGCATGACCATATGGATGCGTCCGACGGTTTTGCGCTGTTCAGCGTGCGCGGGCTGGTCGCGTTTTTCTCGGTGGGCGGCTGGACGGGTATCGTGCTCGATGGCGTGGGGGCAAGCCCCGTAATCACCATATTATTGTCGCTTGCCGCAGGGACGGCAGCGCTGTATGCGGTGGCGCTTCTGTTCCGGATGGCGGCAAAGCTCCAGTCGTCCGGCAACATCGAGCTGAAAAATGCGGTGGGGAAAAACGCAAAGGTCTACATACCCATTCCGGCGAAGGAAAAGGGGACCGGAAAGGTAACGCTCATCTTACAGGAGCGCTTTGTGGAGTGCGACGCCTTTACACGCGCATCACGAGGCCTTAAAACAGGGGAGCTTGTAAGGGTGGTTGCCGTTGTCGATGAAAACACGCTCATCGTTGAACCGGAAAATGTAAAAATTGAACAAGTGAAGTTGGAGGTATAACATGGATCATCCCATTTTTCTGGTGTTTGTGATTGCGCTTGTGGTAATTACCACGCTGATTATCATCTTGTCGCGCTACAAAAAGTGCCCGTCCGACAAAATCATGGTCATCTACGGTAAAGTCGGCTCCAATCCGGATGGGTCGTCCCGCTCGGCACGCTGCATCCACGGCGGCGCGGCGTTCATCTGGCCCATTTTTCAGGCCTATGAATACCTCGACTTAACGCCGCTTTCTATCAGTGTGGATTTGACGAGCGCGCTTTCGCGCCAGAACATCCGCATCGACGTACCCTCGCG
>DLFZ01000116.1:0-3912 GCA_002482435.1 Christensenella sp. UBA7707 | reverse complement strand
GAGATCAACACCGACCGCGACAAGTTCCTTGAGGCGGTATCCGGCAACGTGGAGACCGAGCTTAAAAAGATCGGCCTCAGGCTCATCAACGTAAACGTGACCGACATCAGCGACGAATCCGGCTACATCGTGGCGCTCGGTAAAGAAGCGGCCGCAAAGGCCATCAACGACGCGAAAAAATCCGTTGCGGAGGCCGACCGCGAAGGTTCCATTGGTGAGGCGGTCGCGCAGCGCGACCAGCGCATTCAGGTTGCGCTGGCGGATTCCGAAGCAATCAAGGGCGAAAACGACGCCAAGGCGCAAATCGCCCATTCTGACGCCACAAGGCGCGAGCTTCAGGCGGATTCGCTGCGCCGCGCCGTGACCGCGGAAAAGATCATGTCCGCGAAGGCGCTCGAGGAGGCGTACGCGGCCGAACAGGCGGCGGAATCCGCCCGTGCGGCAAGGGAAAAGGCCACGCTCGAGGCCGACGTTCTCGTAAAAGCGGAAATCCAGAAGCGGCAACTTGAAATTGCAGCCGAAGCCGATGCCGAACAGCTGCGGCGCCGCGCACGCGGCGAGGCGGACGCCATTTTCGCAAAAATGGAAGCTGAGGGCCGCGGCATGCAAGAAATGCTCATGAAGCAGGCGGCGGGTCTTTCGGAGGTCGTAAAGGCCGCGGGCGGCAACGCCAACGACGCCATTCGCCTGATGATTGCCGATAAGCTCGAGGAGCTCGTGAAGATTCAGGTGGAGGCCGTTAAGAACCTCAAGATCGACCGCGTCACCGTTTGGGACGGCGGCGGTAAGGACGGCACGCCGACCACCGCCAACTTCCTCTCGGGACTTATGAAGTCTGTCCCGCCGATGCAGGAGCTTTTCAATATGGCGGGCATGGAGCTGCCGGAATACCTCGGCAAACCCGTGCAGCAGGACGGCGCGCCGGAAGCGGCAAAATAAACTTCAATATTTAAAAAGGAGAGGCGACAGCCTCTCCTTTTTTTTTCCAAAAACCGTCCATTCATATAAAGTTAACAGTTTAAAATGGCTAAAATTCGTTATTGGAAAAGCGAAATGTGGTACACTTTTCAAAGCATCACAAACGGGAGAGGATATCGCATGTTCGGTGCTCCGGTGTTTCGGCGCGTAACGCCGTTTCTATTCAAGCGAATTGCGGCTGCCTTTTTGGCGCTTCTTCTTTGCTTGGCGGCCGTTCCACTTTCCGCACAGGCGGAAGGCGAAACGGACTATTCCTATACGTATCCGGAAAATTACGGCGGCGTGATTGACCCGTTGGTGCCGTACGACCCCTTGCTTGCGCAAGACGGCGTTATGCCTGAGGATCGACATACAGAAAACACAAACACGCCCGCGCCGCGCTCGCCGCTGCTTCGCGCAGCGCCGCAGATGGTTGCGGCCAACTCCTCTTACCCGAGGGTTCTTTTGTCCACTTCACACACAAGCGTGGACGTGGTGTTTTTTGGGAACTACTGTGTTTACGATACGGAAGGAACACCCGTTTTTATCCCGCAAACGGGCGCCGTTTACAACTTTTCTTACGCCAACGGCATGGTTACCGTTTCCAGTTGCGGCGCGCCGCTTTTTAGCGCGGCGCAGTTTCAAATCAAGGAGCATACGCCGCCTGAGGGGAAGAGCAACTACTTTACCTTATATAATGAACGATACGGTGTCAATTTGAGCTATAACGGCAGCCTTGCCGCATATGCGCAGATCGACGGCAATCAGGGCGTATACCTTGTGAACCGCGTTTACATGGACGACTATTTGTGCGGCGTGGTGCCGGGCGAAATCGGCGACGGTTTCGGTGCGGCGGCACTGCAGGCACAGGCCATTGCCGCGCGAAACTACGCCTATAAGGCTGTAACGAGCGCGCTGTGCTACGACCTTGTGGATACTTCGAAAGATCAGGTGTATAAAGGCATTACCTACGCACCGAACACCACTGCTGCGGTTGNNAATTGCTACTTACCTATCAGGGAACGGTTGTGGAAGTGTTTTATTCCGCGTCAAACGGCGGCGTAACGGAAATCCCCTCGCACCGCTGGACGGCGCAAACCGTAATTCCCGCATACATCGAAGTGAAAACCGATGCTTACGACCTTAAGTATTCGAAACAGTACGGCACCAACGATTATTTAGAAGAGGTAACGGTTCCCAAAACGGTGCCCATGACAGGCGGAGCGCTGAACGGTTTTTTGAAGGCCGTGCTCAAAAACGCGTACGCGCTTACCGATCAGGAGGCCGACTCAATTTCGCTCACCGCGTTTTCCCTCAGCGCAGATTGTGCGGATGAAAGCTTCCGCGCCATTTATGTGCAAAACAAGGGGGGGGCGGCGGAATTTTGCTCACATTTTGCCAACCTTACGCTTACGTGGACCGGCAGNNTCTCCCGTTGTTGTGGATGGAACGGTTCCCGTTGTGGTTACCGCATCCGCGCTGGAAAACAGCGTCTACGGCTTTACCAACAACAAACTAGAAAGCTTTTGGCTGATCGATAACACAACCGAAGGTACTTATACCATACGCCACGCGCGCTACGGGCACGGCATCGGCATGAGCCAAATCGGCGCGAGGCAAATGGCGGCGGAAAACAAAACGGTTTTCGAAATCCTTACGTTTTATTATCCCAACACGTCGCTTACCGTAGGCGCTAATTTTACGGATCGCGAAACGCTTACAGCCCTTCCGGCACTTACGAGCCGTCCGCTTGCCGTGGTGAGCGATGCGTTTGTGTACACGCGCCCGTATACGGATTCGCTTCAGCTCGGCGTTGCACGAAAGGGAAGCTCGCTTACTGTTACAGGGGAGAAGGACGACTATTACATCGTTACCTTTGAAGGGAAAACGGGCTATGCCGCAAAGAGCGCGTTTGCGCTGAGCTTTGCAAACGTATCCATCGTTAACGTAACAACTTCCTGCAACGTACGAAGTGAACCTTCGAGCGCGGGAGGAAGCGCTACCATCGTCGGTTCGGCGGCGCTCGGCGCGAACTACGCGCTTTTGGATGCCTATACCGCGCCCGGGTGGTACAAAATCAATTACAACGGGCAGGCAGCCTATGTATCGTCGTGGTATGCCATTCCTGCGCAGAGCATGGGTGCTTCCATTGCGGATTACGCCATTACCGTTACGCCCCCCACGGGTTATACGGATGCGGTTTTGTGGGTGGATGGCGTTGCGGTTCCTGCCGTTGCGGCAAACGGTATGCTGACAGCAACAATTCATGAAACATCAGCAAAGACCGCGATCATGTATAAATACTATTCCGGCGGCGCACCGCAGGAAATGTACGCGTGGACGCTTTCCTATACTAGTGGTAGCTATACCGCCACGNNGGCTACCGTGCACAACACTTCTGCAAAAACGGTTGTGATGTATAAGCTTAAGCCAAGCGGCACTATGCAGGAGATGTACGCGTGGACGCTTTCTTACGCCGTGGGAAGCGGTTATACCGCCACGGCGCTTCCAAGTGCCATACAAAACCTTCTCACTTACCATGGCTGCGCCGTTCGCGTAACGGGCAATACGGGGCTACGCTTCATCAGCGGCATTGGGCAAAGCGCGCGCACACAGCTTTTAAGCGGCGCGGGTGCGGGGGGCTTCAAGCTTGTAGAATACGGCACCGTTGTCATGCGCGATATCAGCTACGGTGTGTATCCGTTTGTTAAGGGCGGGTACGACACCAAATTTGGCCGCTCCTATTGGGGTTCTGCCAACGATTATTATATTAAAATCGATGGTGGTCGCATCCAGTTTGCGTCCGTTATGGTCAACATCCAGCCTGCGAATTACAACACATACTACGGTTTTCGCTCCTATGCGATTCTACAAAAAGACGGTGTGCAGTATATTTTCTACGGTGGGCAAGTTGCAAGAAGCATGTACTATGTTTGCAAACAGGTACTTGATGCC
>DLFZ01000182.1:194-3779 GCA_002482435.1 Christensenella sp. UBA7707 | reverse complement strand
TCCTGCGCGAAAACGGTGTAGCCTGTGCCGGTAGGAAGGGTTACGCTGTAGGTTGCGGGCACGACATATGGCGCAAACTCCACATAAGTATGGCTGGCGTTGTAGGTATAAGCCTCGGTGGTACTTATTATAAACGGGTCGTAGCTCGATGTGCGCCAGTAGTAACTTACATAGCCTGTTAAATCAGGCGCTTTGCTCATGACTCCGCCAATACACTTTAACACCACCGTGCCGCCAGAAATGGCGATTTGACCGGGGTCAATGCAGTTGATTGCCTTCGCTTTACCCTCCATCGTACCACCGGTAAGAGTCACATTTCCTCTGGCGGAAATTGCCAAGTGGGCGCCCTTCACAGTGCCGCCTGACACGGTCACATTGCCATTACCGTCGCCGGATTCTATTGCGATGCCGCCCGTTATCTCGCCGCCGGCGACAGTTACGTCACCATCGCCCGTGTTGTAAATGCCGGGGCCACCTTCCTCACCGTTCACCACAGCATTACCGGTAATTTCAAGAACATCGCTGCCGGCTGCGCCATCCATAATATGAATGGCGACGGATTCGGTGCTGATGATGGAGGCATTGCCGCTGATGATAAGTTTGCCGCTGCCGTTGCTCTCAACCGTACTGTTGTAATTTGCTTGTAGCGTGCCGCCGGCACTACTATCGGTAATGGTCAGCGTGCCGGTACCTGTAAAGTATATAAGGCCGTGATCTTTATCCATAGCATTGAAATCCAGCGCGAATCCATTCAAATCGATGGTAAAAGACTTGGTGCCGCCAATTTCAAGCGTATTGTTAAGGGTAAAACCTCCCCCAAGGGTGACGGTGCCGTTCTCCGCCACAGCTAAAACGGCGGCATTCAATTCTGCTTCGGTATCGATCACCGCATCATCCGCCAACGCCACCGCGGGCAGCAGGCAAAATGCCATGCACAGGGTAAGGAGTACACATAAAAACCGTTTTATCATGCTGTTTTTCTCCATTTCGGTAATAGGTACGGCTCGTCCGCATTTTCGGCGGCTTTGTGCCGCCTATGGGTAGGATATACTTATGCTATCAGAATAGCAGTTTACGGCCGCCCATAACTGCTTTGTGCGCGAACGGTAGTGATTTTTGTTGTAAATGGTAAAAAGAAAGTGGGAAGTATACTCCAAAAAAAAAGAAAGCCGCCCCCGCGCGAAAGATGCATGGAGGGCGGTTTTCTACGGAATTAAATACCGAGCAGTTGCTTTTTCTTCGCATCAAACTCCGCTTGGGTGATAACGCCCGCGTCCAGCAGGCTTTTGAACTTCAGGATATCGTCGGCGGTGTGCTCTGCAGACGGTGCTGCGGACGCTTGTGAAGAGGACACGCTGCCCGTCATGGCGGCGACCACATCGCCTACGGCATTGACGCGGGCAAGCTCAACGGAAAGCTTTCGTGAAAAGTCGAACTCGCCATTGCCGAATACCGATTCATCCATAAGTTCGTACTTCTTCAAGTAAGGATCGTTCAGCTGCAGCGTGATCTTCAAGTTTTCAGACCTGCTGCGCTGCTGCTTGTCCGCATCGCGGGCTAAGGCGTTTGAAAGCGCGCCCAAGGCACCCAATACGCCGAGCTGAGGCGCTTGATAGGGTGTACGGGGAATGCCCTTGCTCCAATGCTCCACCACATTCCAGCCCATGGAAACCTCAAAGCCCGTGATGGAATCGAAAGAAACAATCGGTGGATTGTTATCCGTCCATTTTTTTAGGAAAAAGCAGCGGCTCGCATCGTCTATGAGCAAACTGTGGCCGCAATCCACGGTGCGGGTGGGCTGAAAGCTTTCGACCCGCTCCTTGTTTTCCGCACGGTATTTCAGGTGTTCCAGTAGATCGTTCATCGCCCAGTTATTCTGCACGTCAAAGTCCGCTAAAATTTGCCCGGCGCAATCCCCGCAGATCGGTTCGCCTTGAATTTTCGTCGCCAACAGCCTAGGCGTGGGTTTGCCGCAAACGGGGCATGGCTTATCCTTGTTTGAAAAAAGTCCCATCGTGATCCTCCTGTTTTATCGTGTACCGCCGCCGCTGCCGCCGCCGGAAAAGCCGCCGCCACCGCCCAAGGAGCTGCGCCCTCCGCTGCCCGATGACCGCGCCGCCTGCGCAGCTTTCGCCGCCCGATAGGTAACGTGGTGATAGCGGTAGGCGATATAGTAAGTGGCTTCCATACTTCTTGCATAATCGCTTGCATTCACCGGATAGAGCTTACGAAGCTCCTCCATCACCTTGTCGGCAATGCCGAAAAGCGCAGCATAGGTAAGGCAATCTTTCCAAACGAGCGCCTCGTTTACCCCGCGCTCGGCGATGAGGGAAAAGTCCAAAAGATACTTTTTGTATCCGATGAGCTGCATGAGAAGCGTCCTGCCTCGCTCGGTAAGCCCATTGAGGGTTTTTGTTTGCGCGGATTTGTAGCAGTCTATGCCGATGAGCGTTGCATCGCCATCCCGCTTGGCCTCCTCGATCACATTGAGAAGGGCTGCATAGTTGGTTTTGCAGTAGCGTTCCAGCTCCTTTTCCTGCAAAATACCGTCGCTTCCCGCCGCTTGTATCAAAAGGGCATAAAGCGCGCGCATTGCAGGGTCCCCTGTGATGGGCGGCTTTGCAAGCTGCAGGGAAACGCTTTTCTTTTCCCTGCCCATAAAACCCGCCTCTACATCACTCAGCGGCGTAAGGCAGCCTTCCGCCAAGAGCCGTGTCAACGTGGCGGCGATCAGGTTCCCATCGTCGTTTGCTTGATAGAAGCGGTTTGCCAAAACAAAGGACGCCTCTATGTTGCCGCCAATGGGTGCTTCCCGCCAGTAGTCCGCTGTTTGTGCAAGCTTCTTTACGGTGCGCGCTTCCTTGCTTCCCAGCCAAACAAGCACCGCAAATCCCGCAGCTATGATTGGGACCAGAATGAGTGCATTCCCCTCATCGTCGCTTTCATAGTCACTGCCCTCAAAGGCGCGCTCCTTTACAGCTTCAAAGGTGCCGTCCGCTGTTCTTGAGGGAGAAAGAACACCCTTGTTCAGTTGAAGCATGAGGATCATGCTGTTGTTCTCGGTGAGCAGTTCTTCCGTAGAAGCAAGTACCTCACCCTCCGTAAAGTGCACCTGGCCGATAAAGTCAAACGCCCAAACGGCGGCATTTTCCTCCGTAAGCGAGCCGTTTTTAAGCCAAATGCGCACGGAAACCTCCGTGGGACCGGTGTTCATGCCGCTTGGCACAAATTGAAAGAGAAAGCCGTCGTAATCGTCATAGGATGCCGCAAGGCCCTCGATGCGGTATTCCACGGCATAACGGTTTTCGCCGTACTTCGAAATGCCCCAGCAAACCTCGTACCCGCCATCTACGGGATTTAAGCCGCACTTGCGGGACTTCTCTTCAAAGGAAGCACCCGTATCCCATGCGTCAAGCACCGCATACGTGCCGTTTGCATCTGTTACGCGCAAAGAGGAAAGCGTCATATCGCCAAGGTTCGTTACGGGAAAGTAGCACTCGGTACCTTCGTCAAAGACACCGTTCCATACTTGCTGCACATAGGCCGAGCCGTCTGTATCCAACCTAACGTCCACCGTGATCTCGT
>DLFZ01000182.1:0-125 GCA_002482435.1 Christensenella sp. UBA7707 | reverse complement strand
GCCTTGGCTTCGTTCGTCTCCAGATAATCGCGCTTGGAAAAGCCCATCATACCCGCGATGAGGCTTGTGGGGAACATGCGGATGTGGCGGTTGAGCTTGGTTACGCTGTCGTTGTAGATCAAGCG
>DLFZ01000185.1 GCA_002482435.1 Christensenella sp. UBA7707 | reverse complement strand
GCTGCTGCTCGCCGCCCGAGAGCATAGAGGGGTAACGCTTGAACTGCGCGTCCACAAGTCCAACCACATGCAGCATTTCGATGGCGCGCTTTTTTGCCTCGGCTACTTTTTTGCCCTGAAGCTCGAGCGGGTACATTACGTTTTCAAGCACCGTCAAAAGCGGAAAAAGGTTGAAGCCCTGGTAAATCACCGCCACATCCTGACGGCGGTAAAGGTCGCGGTTGAGCTTTTTGGTGGAGGTGCCGTCAAAAAGCACACTGCCCTCGGTGGGAAGGTCGAGCCCGGCCAGCAAGGAGAGAAGCGTTGTTTTGCCGCTGCCCGATTTTCCGATGATGGCGTAAACCGTGCCCTGCTCAAATTCAAAGCTCGCGCCACGCACGGCTTTTACGGTTTGGTACTTGCTCCTATAGGTGTACGATGCGTTCTGCAAACTTAAAATTCCCATAAAACCCTCCTATTCCTTTGCCGAAAGGATCGACAGTACATTGACGCGGTTCGTCATCGCCACAGAGACGGCGCTCCCAAGCCAGTAACACAGCGCGTAACCCAAAATGGCGTAAAGCCTAAGCGCGTGCATCCCGCCCGGCATCAGCAGCCCAATTGCCCCGCCAAGAAGCGTACCTACAAGGCACAAAACCGCCTGTTCCGCAAAAAACACCACAAAGGTTCGAAATGCGCCAGCACCGGTGCTTCGCATCACGGCAAACTCACTTTTCCTCGTTTTGATCAAAAGGTACGAAACCACAAAGCCGATGCCGATGGAAAGCGCGTACATGGCATTGTAGACGATCTCCATGTAGCTGATGTGCCGGTTGAGGTTGTTCACGGTTTCCATTAGAGTTTGATCTTCGATCACAAGGAAAACGCGCTGGCGCGAAAATTTGCCCACGGTTGAGTAGCCAAGCTCATCAAGCTTGTCTTTGAGAACTTCGAGCTCGCGTGTGTTGTTGAGCGTAAAGTTCACGGCGTTGTACTTCATCAGCGGGCGGAAGGTAACAGTCTTCACCCATTGATTGTAAATCGCCTGCGTTCTGAACTTGTATTNNTCCAGTTGGAAAGGTCGCTTGCGTCAAGGCTGTTTTCCACATAGTACCATTCGGCAAGAATGCCCGTATCCTTGATGAAGCCGTAGGGGATGTAGATGCTGTCGGCTCCGGTCAGCCGCGGATAAGAACCTGCGACCAGCAAATCGAAGCTGTAGGCATCGGCGGTAAAAGCCCCACCCCACGCGGAATAGCGCCAATAAGCGGTGATGCGAATATGATCGCCAAGCTTTATGCCGTTTTCCTGCATAAACTGCGCACTCATTAAGCAGGGGAAGTCGTCGGCAGCGGTATAGTCCTTTTTGAAGTCCTCCGTGCCGTGACCCTCAAGGAAGGTAAAAGGTACATCCTTTTCAAAATAGAACTCGGGCACCGTTTCAATGTCGTTGGTGAGGATGAGCTTTTCGTAGCCAAGAATGGCGTCGGTTAGCGTTTCAAGCCCGAAATCGCTTGCAGGGAGCGCTACCGTCAAATCGCCCTCGTTGCTGCTCTCAGCCGCGGGGATTACCTTGTCGAACGTATAGCGAAGCGTTGAGGTATAGTGCGTTTCCTCAATGAAGCCGGTTTCTATGATGGGCCACAGGTCGATGTCGTCCATCGAAAGTTTATCGAGGCTTTTTCCCGTGTAGGAGGTGATGTAGGCACGCACGGGCATGTTTTCGTAAACGTCGTCAAGCTCCGTTTGGTAGCCCTCGAGAAAGCCCGAGAATAGGCACATGAGCGCTACCATCGCAAGTGAGACCACGGGTACCACAAAGCTTCGCGCGCCGCCGCGCTTGATGGAGCGAAACGCGAGCTTTATGGGGAAGGAGAGTGCCTTGAACCACGCACCACGTGGCCGCTTGTGCTTTTTGCGCGTGCGGTCGGATGAAATGGTTTGAAGCGCCGCGTAGGCACACAAGAGAAGTGCGACTGCAAATACTCCGCATGCCGTGTAAACGCACACCATCGGGTCGGAGTCGAACTCTGCGCCAAAATCCTTCGCGCCGTCGCCCATATAAACGCTGCTGAAGCGGAAGTCCACGGTGCTTGTTTCCACAGCGCGCTCATAGGCGGAAGCGTTTACCGTATGGGAAAAACGAATGCCTAACGCTGCGCCTGCTGCTGCGGACAAAAGCGCAATCATCAGCGTGCCGGAAATAAGGTAAACAAGGGTTCTTTTTCGGCCGGTGCCGAGCGCAAGCATGGTGCGCACGTTGTCGCGCTGCTTGGAAACGTAAAGGTGCGAGAACAGCGCCAGTATGGCGAGACCCGTGCCCAAGCACACAAACGTGAGGATTTGCGCTGTTTCGCGCATGGACTTAAGCGCGGCTGCGGTTTCCGCATAGCCTTGGTCGTACACCGTAAAGCGCATGCTGTCAAAAAGAAGCGCATCGGTTTCCTTTAAAAACGCTTCCGCCGTGCCGTTTTTTAGCCGGAGCCGCGCAAGTGTGTAGCTTTCGCTTGAAGTGGGCAGCCATTCTTCGTTGTTGGCGGGAGCGAATATGGTGTAGTGATAGCCGTACATTTCCTCGAAAATGCCGACAATGGTATAATCGTCCTCGTGCGTGAAGCCCTCATCGGGCCAGTAGCTCTTATAGGCGGGCGCGCCGTTTACGGAGCCATAAAGCCCCAAATGGAGTGTATCGCCCAACGCGAGATTGAGCTGGACGGCAAGGTGCTGGCTGATCAAGCATACCTTGCTGCCGTTTTGGTATTCCTCGTTCGTAAAGGAGCGGCCGGAGGAGATCGCAAGCTCCTTTCTGGCAAACTCAAGGTAGGTATCGAGATCGGAGGTAAATTGCACGTCGATGTACTCTTCTTGCACAGTATAAGCCTTTGCAAGGTTTGCCACATGGACGAAATAATCCGATTGCTCAATGCCTGTAGCGCCAAAATCCTCTTCATCGAAGCACGCGAACCGGTCTAGCGGAATCTTTGAGTATTCCGGCACACCAGAAGTATCCGGCGTATCGATCATGAAAAGAAGCGCGCGGTTCTCGCCAGTGGCAAAGTACCCGTGCGCGATGTAGGTATGGTTGAGCTCAAGACCTATGTCGTTGCCTTCCATACCGTAAACGTCCTTGAGGTGTTGCGATGGCAATGCGAAAAAGAACATTCCCCCATAATAATCGTCGGAAGAATAGTAGCTTTTTTGGATCATGCAACGAAAGCCTTGTTCGGTGACGTACTTCACCGTGAAGAGGATGATGCCGTAGTTCTTGTAGCGGTGCGTGCCTACGGGGCTTTGCTTAAGCCCATCGATGTAGCCGCCCATAGAGCGCTGCCGCTCAAACGAAAGCACCTCATCAAGGTTTTCAATGCGCGAAAAATCGTAGCCCTCCAGCGACTTCTGCATATAGCTGTCGCCCTCGGGCGAATCAGGGTAGTTCTTCCCGATATATTCGAGCACCGCCGTGGTTTCAAACGTACTGTCGGCTTGATCGAGTAAGCTCTGGCTCGTGCTCCACATGCTTGTGCCCAAACACAAAAACACAGTTACAGCCGCGAGTAGCACAAAAAATAGCGCTGTTTTCACCGGCGTACGCACCGCATTTTTGAAGGCGGTCTTGATCATCAAGGAAGCAGCCCTCCTTCTAAATTGTTAGTTGATGCTAATGAACAAAAGTATAGCATATATGCTATACTTTTACTAAAAATTGCTATTTCGTTCACAAGTTGTTTACAAATTTTCGCGAAAGAAAGGGAAGCGGTCAGTCCTTCTTCTCGACGCGGTCGTGGTGCGCGCGCGTACCGACCTTTTCGATTGCCGTAAGGATGGCGGCGGTAACATCCGCCTGAAACTGCACCTGATTGATGTGGAAACGTGTGAAAATTTCGCCGCCCCTGCTGATGGTGTATTTGGGAGGCAGGTGGTTGAGCGCATAGGTCACAACGTCTGCGCGGCAATGCATGCAGCAGCAGATACCGCTTTTTGCCATCAGCTCGTCTACGCGCAGATCGACCATTTCCTCAAGCACGTTACGCGGCATAATTTTTTTATTCTCGTCCAAATCCGCTCACTCCTTTGCGCCGCCGCAAACTTTATAAATCGAAAGCGGCAAAATCCGTTGAAAAGGCATATTCTTACAACAACATTATAGCTTGCGCGGCCGCACAAAACAAGAGAGAACGCTACAAGAGCCCGTTTTTTGGGAAAATGGTGCTTGCGCTTTTTATTGCGGAAATACGACGGTCAAAAGCATGCGGAAGCGCTCTTTGGCGCGCACGGCGTGCGGCTTGCCCGCGGGCATAACGATGCTTTCCCCGGCGGCCACGCGGTGCAAGGTGCCGTCGATGGTGAATTCACCTTCGCCGTCAAACACGTACACGAGCGCGTCCCCGCCCGATGCATGTGTGCTGATTTCTTCTCCTGCCTCAAACGCAAAAAGCGTAACGGAAACCGCTCCGTTTTGCGCAAGCGTGCGGCTGACGATGCGGCCATCCTGATAGGGTACAAGCGATGTAAGCGGCAAAGCCGTTTCAAACGGAATGTTCTTGAGTGCGTTCATAAAATCCATCCTTTCTTTGGCGGCCTTGCCGCCGGGGGGATGCCTTTAGTGTACCGCACCGCGCGGAAAAATCCCGTTGCTTTTACAACAAAACGTGGGAAGATGAGAGAATTCTTAGCAAATGCGCGGCAGCCCTTCGCCCGCAAGCGCCTCCAAAACACGCGTCGCGCCGGAACGGGTTTTTATAAGCACAGAAGAGGTTCCTTCGCGTACCGTACCCGCAAGAGCCGCGCCGCTTCCGTAGCGCGCGGCCTTTAAAACGCGAAGCGCCTTTTCTTGATCCGCACCGTCCACCGCAACGCACAGCTTGCCCTCGTTGCCCATGTAATAAGGGTCGAGACCCAAAATGTCGCAAAAGCCCTGCACCTGAAAGTCGGCGGGCGTATAGCCGGGCAAAAGCTCAATGCAAACGTTGGAGCTTTGTGCAAGCTCGTTCAAAACCGAGGCAAGCCCGCCGCGGGTAATGTCGCGCAGCGCGTGTACGCGCACGCCGCTATCTAAAAGCGCAAACACCATCTCGTTAAGGGGCGCGCAGTCGCTTTCGATGTGGTTTTGTATGTGCATGCGGCTTGATAATATGGCCGCATGGTGGTTGCCCATGGAGCCGGAAACGAGGATTGCGTCATTGGGGCGAAGGTTTTTGGCGCTCACGTCAACACCGTCTTCCACAATGCCGATGCCCGCTGTGTTGATGTAAAGCCCGCCTTTGCCTTCGATTACTTTCGTGTCGCCGGTTACAATGGTTACGCCCGCCTCGTCGGCAGCCGCCTTCATGGAGCGCACGGCGCGCTCAAGCGTTTCAAGGTCCAGCCCTTCTTCCAAAATGAAGCCCGCAGAAAGGTATTTGGGCACCGCGCCGCGGCAAAGAAGATCGTTTACGGTGCCGCACACGGCAAGCCGCCCAATGTCCCCACCCGCAAAGAAAAGCGGCGTCACCACAAACGAGTCCGTCGTAAAAGCAATTTTACCGGCGGGTACGCTCAAAACCGCCGCATCCTCAAGCGCATCAAGCGTGCTGTTTTTAAAATGGCGCAAAAACACGGAACCGATCAGCTCCGTCATGAGCTTGCCGCCGCCGCCGTGCGCGGTTGTGATTTTCATTTGCTTACCTCCCGAAAAACCGTTGCAACATGCAAGAATGACGTCTTTTATAAATCCGTAAAATCCGGCGGCATGTACGGCGGATTTTACACCTTGCAGCAAGCGCCGACCACGCCATAGGCGCAGGGGCTTACTGTAAAACGTTCTTTTTCGCACAAGCGGCGAAGCCGGTTGTGCGATAGGGACGCTAGCCCCTTGGCTTTGTTCCGGCTTTGACGACATGTGCGTCAAAACGGATGAAAGCCGTAGGCTTTTGTTCTTCTTACGCTTTACCGCCCGGAAACGCGAAGCGTTTTAGGCAAAGCGTGTA
>DLFZ01000045.1 GCA_002482435.1 Christensenella sp. UBA7707 | reverse complement strand
CCATGCCGCCCACGAAAACAGCTGCTCGTAGCGTGGTTCGCCGCGCCCGAGCACGCAGAACTGTATGTTCTGGCGCATCATATCCACAAGTACGCGCTCAATCAAATCCACGCCCTTTTGCCCCGTGAGCCGTGCCACAATGGCCACCACCGGCACGCCGAGATCCACGTCGAGCTCCATTTCACGCTGGAGTGACGCCTTGCAAAGCGCTTTGCCGCTCAAATCCTTATGGCTGTACCGTGCGGCAAGCACGCCGTCGCGCTCGGGGTCGTACTCCTTTTTGTCGATGCCGTTCAAAATGCCAGAAAGGCTGTCGCTCCTTGAACGCAAAAGCCCCTCGAGCCCGCAGCCGTACGCCTTAGACTGTATTTCAGCGGCATAGGTGGGGCTTACGGTTGTGATTGCGTCGGTATATACAAGCCCCGCTTTCAAATAGCTGATGCTCCCGTGGTACTCAAGCTTGTCTGAGGTGAAGTTTTCATAGCCGAGGTTCAACATCTCCTCCACAAAATCCCAAGCAAAATTGCCCTGATAGCAGAGGTTGTGGATGGTGAACGCCGTTTTGACGCCGCGGTAATCCGGCAGCATCATATATTTGAGCTTCAAGAGCGCGGGGCAAAGGCCCGTTTGCCAGTCGTTGCAATGTAAAACGTCCGGGAAAAAGCCGATGTGCGGCATCGCCTCCACCACGGCCTTGGAGAAAAACGCGAAGCGCTCCGCCTCGTCGTTGGTAAAGCTGCCGTACACATACGAACGCCCGAAGTAATACTCGTTGTCCACAAAATAAAAACGCACACCCTTGTAGACGAGCGTTTCAATGCCGCAGTACTGGCTGCGCCAGCCAAGCGGCACCAAAAAGTCGCATACGTGGGTGAGCGCGTTTTTGTACTCGTCCGCCATAGAGGCGTATTTGGGCAGGATCACGCGAACGTCGTTTCCAAGCTTGATAAGGTCCTGCGGCAGCGCACCCACCACATCGGCAAGCCCGCCCGTTTTCACAAACGGGACGCATTCCGACGCCGCAAACAAAATTTTCATACGGTACTGCCCTTTCTGATGATCACCGGGAAACTGTCATAGCCCGCAAGCCGCCTTCCCCTGCGCACGGTAACGCTCTTGTCGAGCACCACATGGTCGAGCTCGCAGCCTTCCTGAATTTCACAGCCCTGCATGATGATGCAGTTGGTGAGCTTTGCGCCCTGCCCCACCTGTACGCCGCGAAACAGCACGCAGTTTTCCACCTCGCCCTCGATGATGCAGCCGTCCGCCACGAGGGAATTTCGCACCTTAGCGCCTGCGCCGTATACGGCCGGCACCTCGTCTNNGTCTTTGATCTTGGTGTAAATGGGGTGTTCGCTGTTGAAAAGGTCGTCGCGCACATCCTGCCGCAGCACTTCCATATTGTGTGTAAAATACGCGCCCAAGGAATTCATTCGTGCAACGCGCCCGCCGTATACCCAGCCGTAAATTTTGAGCGTGTTGATTTTTTTTACCAGAACGTCGCGGATAAAATCGGTGTTTGCGTGCGCCGCAGCCTCCTCCACAAGGTACTCGAGAAGAGTTTTTTCCATAAGGTACACGTCGCAGCCGCAGTGCTCGCTTTTGGGGCGGAAGGGGTTGATTTCAAGATCCGTCACGCGGCCGGAGGGGTCCATGGTGAGGCGCAGGTCCTCATAGCCTTCGGCTTCGGCCGTTTCGCCGCCGCGGTTGCACATGATGGTGATGTCCGCCCCNNTGTGGGTGCGGATCATTTCTGTGAATGTGGTGTTAAAAACGGTGTGGCTTCCTGAAAGGATCACAAAGCGCTGCGTGCTCCTTCTGATGTAGCCCATTACCGAGCGTAGCGCGTCCGCCGTGCCGCGGTAAATGCCCGTATTTTCGCGCGTCACATACGGCGGCAAAATGAAAAGCCCGTCGCGCTTGCGGTTGAGGTCCCATTCCTTGCCGGGGCCGAGGTGATCCATGAGGGAATGGTAGTTTTTCTGCGCGATTACGCCCACGTTGGTGACGCCCGAATTCACTAGGTTGCTGAGCACAAAATCAATGCAGCGGTAGCGGCCCGCAAACGGAACCGCTGCGATGGAGCGCGAATAGGTAAGCTCCCTTAACAGCATATTCGATTCGCCGGTGTAAATAAGACCAAAAGCGTTGTTCAGCATTTGGGACCTTCCTTTCCGGCATCCGCGTTCACGATCATGCCCACGGGGATGCGGCTTTGCGCTTTGAGCTCCGTATCGCTTGCGATGAGGGTGATGTCGCCCGTAAGGGAGGTATCGTAATTCCCGTCGGACGGGAGCTTTTGCGCGCCGATGAAGGATTTTTCGCCGATCACGGCGTTTTCACCGATGATCGCCTTGAAGATGAGCGCGTCCTTTTTCACAACCGAGCCCGGCATGATTACCGAATCCGCGATGGTTGCGCCCTCCTCCACCGTAACGCCCGCAAATAGTACGCTGCGCGTCACACTGCCCTGCACCACGCAGCCCTCGGTGATCATGGAGTTTTTGATGTTGGCGGAGGGGCTTACGTACTGCGGCGGCATGATGGGGCTTTTTGAATAGATGCGCCAATCCTTGTCGTGCAGATCGAGCTTGGGCGGGGCTTCAAGAAGGTCCATGTTGGCCTCCCAAAGGCTCTGCACCGTACCGACATCCTTCCAGTAGCCGGAAAAATCATAAGCCTGCATTTTTTTGCCGGCGGCAATCATTTTGGGAATGATGTTTTTGCCAAAGTCGTTGTCGGAGGCGGGATCGCGTTCGTCCTCGCACAAAAAGCGCTTCAAAACAGGCCAGTTGAAGATGTAAATTCCCATGGAAGCCTTATCGCTCTTTGGATTCTTGGGCTTCTCCTCAAACTCGACGATGCGGTTTGCTTCGTCGGTGTTCATGATGCCGAAGCGGTGCGCCTCTTCCATGGGTACGCGAAGCACGGCGATGGTGGCGTCTGCCTCTTTTTCGGTGTGGCAGCGCAGCATGAGCGCGTAGTCCATTTTGTAGATATGGTCGCCCGAAATAATCAGCACATACTCCGGGTCGTACCGCTCAATGAACGCCATGTTTTGGTAAATGGCGTTTGCGGTACCCGAATACCACTCGCCGCGGCTTCCCGAAACGTAAGGCGGCAGCACATATACACCGCCGGTGCTGCGGTCGAGGTCCCACGCCTGGCCGGTGCCCAAATACGCGTTGAGCTCAAGCGGCTCGTATTGGGTCAGCACGCCCACGGTATCGATGTCGGAATTGACGCAGTTGGAAAGCGGAAAATCGATGATGCGATACTTCCCTCCAAAGGGTACCGCGGGCTTTGCCATGCGGTTGGTAAGCACGCTCAAACGGCTTCCCTGCCCGCCCGCGAGCAGCATTGCCACAATGCGCTTCTTCATGAAATACGCCCTCCGTGTTCATGAGTGACTCTGTAAAAAACCGCCTCGTACGGCGAAAGCATAATGTCGATGAAATGGTTGCCGTCCTGATCGCGCGCAGTCTTGAGGTTTTTGATCTCACGAAGGTCAACGTTGGACATCACCTGCGTGAGCGTAGAGCCTTCCGGCAGATACACGCGGTAGTGTTCATGCTTCACCGGCGTGAAGTTGAACGCGCACATAAGCTCCCCTCCGCGCCCATCCATACGCAAAAACGCGATGATGCTGTGAAGCGCGTCGTTCACCGAGAGCCACATGAAACCCTCCCACGATTCATCGAGCGAAAAAAGCTCCGGCGTACGCCTGTAAAAGCGGTTCAGCTCGCGGGTGAAAAGCTGCATGTCCGAATGGCTGTCGTAGTCAAGCAGAAACCAGTCGAGCGATTTTCGAAAGTTCCATTCGATGAACTGCCCGAACTCGCCGCCCATGAACAAAAGCTTCTTTCCCGGAATTGCAAACTGGTACATGTAAAGAAGCCTTAGCTGGCGGAACTTTTCGTCGTAATTGCCGGGCATACGTCCGATGAGCGAATGCTTGCCGTGTACCACCTCGTCGTGCGAAAGGGGCAGCACATGGCTTTCGTTGAACGCGTACACCATAGGGAAGGTCAAAAGGTCGTGGTGGTAGCGGCGGTACACGCTGTCAAGGTCCATGTAGCTCAACGTGTCGTTCATCCAGCCCATGTTCCATTTGAAGTCGAACCCGAGCCCACCGTCCTCCGGCGAACGGGTAACGTAGGGAAACGCCGTGCTTTCCTCCGCGATTAAAAGCGCGTCGCGCTCCTCCCGCTTCACCACATGGGAGAGCTGCTGCAAAAACGCAATTGCGTCGAGGTTTTCGCGCCCGCCGTAGATGTTCGGCACCCACTGGCCACTGCTTTTGCCGTAGTCGAGGTAAAGCATGCAGCTCACCGCGTCCACACGCAGTGCGTCGATGTGGAACTCCTTCAAAAAGAACACCGCGTTCGAGATGAGAAAGCTTCTTACCTCGCTCCTGCCGTAATCGAAAAGAAGCGTGCCCCATTGCGGCTGTTCGCTGCGTCGCGGGTCGGGGTGCTCGAAGATGGGTGTGCCGTCAAAACAGCGAAGGCCATGCTCGTCGCGCGGGAAATGCGCCGGCACCCAGT
>DLFZ01000055.1 GCA_002482435.1 Christensenella sp. UBA7707 | reverse complement strand
TTGTTTGCTCGTTTTACAAACACTGAAATTGTTGTGATCGGTTAAGCCGCATAAAGGACGCGAAGAACAGCATGCTTTTTACTTTAGAAAGTGGCGGACGTTTAACGTCCGCCACTTTTTCCGCAAGGACTTACGCTCTGTTCCATAGAAATCGCACACATGTGCATCCTCGGTAAAGCGGCCCGCATTGACGCTGCGGGCAAACCGGCTCATGTTGATGCGGTTGCTCTTTGTATGTAGGTCGTATAGCTCAGCAATACAATCGAAATCCCTATAAAAGACAAGGCTGAAAGCACCTAGCTTTCCGCCTTTTCCACAAGCGCTCGGTGACCTTCAGCTATTTTACAGGGGCCTTAAGGTCGTTTTTCAGACCTTCAAAATCAATGTAATCCTTAATGAACTGCTTACGTAGAAGCTCAAGCGGGACAAATTCATTGTATTTTCCGTCGATCTGCACCTTATCGGGCAGCGGCAACTCATTAAGATCAAGTTCCGTATGAAGGATGTCGGCGATTATGTCCTCTAACTCCTCCTTTGTTCCGTTGAAAATAACTTCAAGATAAACGCAGGTGATCCAAGGAAACCTGCTTTTGATCTTGCGGTGAAGGAGCGCATAGTGCAATGTCATCAGCTGTCTGGTGCCCACCCAGGGGAAAATAGCGTATTTTTTATTGGAAAGCGGCGTAACAAGGTTGTCCAGTATGCCGCTGTTTCGGGTGATGTACTGAATTTCATTCAAGCGCTCCCGGCAGCGTTCGCTCAAATACGGGTACGCTTCATCCGTTTTCAAAACGTTTCGTATTTTTCGAACGAGGACGGTATGAAGCTCCACGCTAAAGTCCACATCCCAGTCCACAACGGAAATTCCCGGAACCTGTTTTACGAAAATGACCTTGGATTTAACGTTCACGTCCACGGTTTCCCACGCCATTCCCGCCAGCGCAAAGCGAACGCCCACCGGGTAGACCTTATCCACCGTGCCGATGGTGCGGTTTTCATCTTTCACAAGCAAATATTCCGGCGCAAGAAACACCGTGAGGAACTTGTGGCTGTTAACGATCTTTTCTCCTTCACGGCCTATGATAAGCCCGCCACGCTCGGTGCGCTGCAGCTGATCGATGTTGATCAAGTGCGAGAGCAGCCGCCGATAGTCTGCCTGCGGTATGTTTTGAAAGCAGCCCAAGGAAAGGATCGTTTGGGCAAGCGCCGCCGGAGACATTTCCCCGTTGCTCTTCAAGCAGCTCATGGTTTGATGATACAAAAGGTTATACGCATGGTTTTGCGGAGGGATTGGCTCAATCCAACGGTCCTTGAGGTAAAGCTCAATGATGGCGATCGTCCGAATAAACTCCCAGTTGATGGGACCCAGGATATCGGAGGAGTTGATTTTGATGCTTTCCACAAAGGTAAAAAGCAATTGAGGCACCTGCCCACGCCGCCCGCAGCGCCCCAACCTCTGCGCAAAGCTTGAAACGCTCAGCGGTGCGCCGACTTGTACAGCCTGGTCAAGCGACCCGATGTCGATCCCCAGTTCCAGCGTTACGGTGGCGCCGGTAACGATTTTTTCGTCGGCCGATTTCATTTCGTCTTCTGTGTTTTCCCTTAGCAGTGCTGAAACGTTGCCATGGTGGACGCGGTAAACATCCGGCGCTTTGTTTTTTAAGGCAATCTCGCGCAGATTCGCCATGACAAGCTCCGTCTCTTCCCGGCTGTTGGTGAAGATGATGGTCTTTTTATCCAGCGTCTGCTTAAAAAGATATTCGTAGTGCTCGCGGTCGCCCATATCCCCGCCAGAGGCGACGTTTACAACATTGCCGCTGCCGTTTCTTTCTACAAGGTCACGTTCATCGGCATAATTCACAAAGCGTTCTACATGCAGCCTTACGCGCTTTTTCCCCTCTTCCGTCAAAGGGGCGGCACATTCCCGGCCGGTACCGGTGTTGAGCCAAGTTTGCGCAAGCGTCACATCCCCTAAGGTGGCAGAAAGGCCGACCCGGCGCGGGTTTACGCCGGTCAGTTGCTTCAACCGCTCAAGCACGCACAAAAGCTGCAAACCACGCACATCCCGCATAAAGGAATGAACCTCGTCGATGACCACAAAGCGAAGATCGGAAAACATGGAAAGGCAAGCGCCGCGCTTATTGGTAACGAGGCTTTCCAACGACTCCGGCGTGATTTGCAACAACCCCTCCGGCTTCTTTACGAGCTTGTTTTTTTGGGTAAGCGAAGCATCCCCGTGCCATTTTGTGACGGGGATGTTAGAATCCAATAAAAGCTGCTCCAGCCGTTTGAACTGGTCGTTGATCAGCGCTTTCAATGGCGATATGTAAAGGACACCCACCGAACTTGAAGGCTTATTGTAAAGCTCTGTAAGGATTGGCAAAAAGGCAGCTTCCGTTTTGCCGCTGGCCGTTCCGGAGGAAAGCAGCAGGTTGTCGTCGCTGTCAAAAATCACTTCGCAGGCGGCCACCTGGTTGCCCCTAAGCTCCTCCCAGTTGTTTTGATAGATATAGTCTTGAACAAAGGGAGCGAGCCTTGCAAATGCATCCATACGCGTTACACCTCAAATTCCTGAAATTCGCTGTGTATTTCCTCCTCGGAAAGCCCGCCTTTGGCCATTTCAAAGCTGTTGTCACCCAAAATTTCCGAAACGCTTTTTTGCGGGTTCTGATGCAAAATGTTGAGCAACTCAATAAAATCGCGGATGATCTCGCGTGGGGTAATATGCGTTTTCGCGCCGACGCGGTTGTATTCTACGGTAAGGAAGTAAACCAGCTCGTCGTGCGACAAGGTTGGCGCATAGCCATAAAGCTGAGCGTGTATGTTCAAAAGCTTTTCCACAAGAATGTACATCTCTTCCTGCGAAAGCATTTGAAGCCTGATGATGGGCGCGGTCATATCCTTGATGTCCGCAGTCGCGAAATGCCCTTGCGCCAGCCGCGATCGGAGCGCCTCGTAGCTGAATACGCCTTTGTATTTGTCTTCAATGCACTGCGGCGTGCCGCCCATCAAAAAACCGATGTGCTTTGCTTTTCCTTGCAGCACGTCGTTGTACATGGTAAGTAGCTTTTCGTAGTTGTTTGCCCTTGTGATGGAATTGGGGATTTTGTAGATGTTGACCAACTCGTCGATAACGACGAGCAAGCCCTTATAGCCCGCGCCGACCAAAAACGCGGCGAACAGCTTTAAAAAGTCATACCAGGTTTCATCGGTGATGATAAAATTGATGCCCAAATCTTCTTT
>DLFZ01000159.1 GCA_002482435.1 Christensenella sp. UBA7707 | reverse complement strand
TCAAAAGCTCCTGCTTGGCTTCGACCAATTCCATGGCTTCTATGACCTTGACGGTTTTCTTGTACAGGCTCTCGATTTTTGCGTAGGTATATGCGAGCCCGCCTGCCGCCGTAACGGCCAACTTCAACTCCTCGGGAGGAATGCCCTTTGCGGCGCGCTCCCGAAGCACAGCGTCCTTTTTCATGGCATAAATGAGAGGCAGCGTAATCACGCNNCGCGTCCATAATCCGAAAGCACGGGCTTTTTGCTTTGCTTGAGGGTGGAAGCATAATCCGCGCAATCATCGTTGAGTTGGAAGATGACGCCCACATTGTTACCTGCCTCGGTATAAAGAGAGCGCATGGCCTCCGGCTCGTCGGAAAATAGAAAACCGATGTAGTAGCACGCTTCAAACAGCGCTGCCGTTTTTCCGCGGATGATCTTATAATACTCGCGCTCGGAAAGCGCATAGTTAAAATCGTTGCTGTTTTGGCGAAGCTCGCCCAAACAAACCTCTGTAAGGTAGTGCGGAAATGTGCGGTCGAGCGAACTCGATCGGCTTTCAAGCGTACTCACCGTAGAAACAAGCTCCAAGGCCGTACAAAACAAGTAGTCGCCGCAAAGCACGGCGTATTTCTCGCCGAACTTCCTGTGTACGGTTTCAATGCCGCGACGCTTGTCCGCATCATCAATGATGTCATCGTGCACAAGCGTAGCAAGGTGCAATAGCTCCGCGGCGGCGGCAGCCTTTACCGCATCGGGGTTTACGGTACCGTCCGCACGCAGCGCGCATGCAAGCAGCGCGCGCGCCCTGATCATTTTCCCGGCGGCTTTCGCAAGGTGCGCCGTTATACCGCGGATTACGGTGGGGGCGCCTCTTAAAAGCCGTTTGATTTCCTTCGCCGTCTCCACGGCGGCCTCCTCATAGGAAAGCCCCGTAGCGCGCGGGTTTGTGTTTTCGCGATCAGTCATGGTAAATGTATAACCGCCTTACCCAGCCGATGTTGCTCCAGCTCTTTTTCAAAAGCGGCATCACGTAATAGTCAAGGCCGAGGATCCTTCCGCCGCCGAACATGATGGCGATTGCGGCGAAGATCATCCAGAAGTTGGAGAGGTACAAGCCCGTGGTGGCTGCAAACATGAACATCAGCACCAGCGAAACGACGCTTGAAAGCGTGGTGAAAAGGCCGCCCATCATCGCAAGGCCGATGAGGATTTCCGCAAACACGATGAAGATCTGCATCGCAAGCGACAGCCCCTGCCGCGGCAGAAGCACCTCGTTGATGAACCAGTTCATCAGCGGAATGTCGAGCTTAAAGGCATAATCGGCAACCGTGGATTCTGCAACGGTTTTGCCGGTAACGAAAATCGCCCTGAAAATGCCTAAGAAGTTGATGTTGAAAAGGAGCGTTCCCGCGGAAGCGACCGCTTCCGTTCCGCCGCTCGTGGCGCTCGATACGGCATCCGCTGCGGCTGCCACGGCAGTGGTACCGCTTGATACGGCGTCCGCTGCGGCGGTTGTTACCGTGCCGCTTGCCGCATTGAGGATAGAGTCAAACCAGCTGCTCGCACCGCCGAAGAAGTTCTTGAGCATAGGGGTCTTGAGCCAGCCCTCCACAATTTTCATGATGCCTTCAAACACCCACACCGCGCCAAGCCAGATGCGAAGCGGTACGAGGAGGAAGCTCGGCGTGCGGTTGGAGAAATGCCCGCCAACGAAGCTGCGCCTGTTGCGCACGGTGAAGAACTCGTGCTTGATGTAGCTCATGATCTTGTTCCAGCCGAGCACCTGCACAAAGTACACGATGTTGATGAAGTGCTTCGCGAACATCGCCAAGAACGACGGCAGGCTAAACATACGGTTGGGCATGCCCACATGCGCCTGGCCGTAACGGCCGCCCACGCACACCATCACGCCGTGGAACGCAGGCTTATACGCCTCCATTTCGCCTTCGCCGGTGATGGCGCACTTGAGGTTGTGCGCAACAACGTCTGCGCTCTGCTCGCAGTTTTCCACCATCTGCGGCACGGGAGCCTTCTCACCCTCGGCCGTGTAGCAGAGGTTGTCGCCCGCAACGTAAACGCTCTTGTCCTTTATGCTGCGTAAAAATTGATCCGCCTCAATGCGTCCGCGCCTCTGGTTGGGCAGCTCTTCGCCGATTTTTTGCGTGAGTTCACAGCTTTCGACGCCCGCGACCCAAATGACGGTACCGGCGATGTTCCTCGTACGCTCGCCGCCTCGTTCAAAGTCAATGTAGCCATCGCCCACCTCGACGACGTTGGTGTTAAGCATCACCTTTACGTTCATTTTTTCGAGACGGCGCTGGACTTTCACGGAGAGCTTTTCGGGTAGCGTGGGCACGACGCGGGGCAATACGTCTACATCGTGAAGCGCGACAAGCGCAGGATCGATGTCGTAGCGGTCGCACAGCACCGGCACATATTCGGCAAGTTCACCGATCATTTCTACGCCGGTAAAGCCTGC
This sequence comes from Christensenella sp. UBA7707, assembly GCA_002482435.1. Taxonomy (GTDB): domain Bacteria; phylum Bacillota; class Clostridia; order Christensenellales; family CAG-138; genus UBA7707. The sequence goes on along the minus strand of DLFZ01000159.1, from coordinate 2,021 downwards.
GCCCACCACGTAGAAGTTCAAAAGCTTTTTCTTTTCGGCCTCGTCAAGCTCCGCAGAAGCCTTGCGGAAACAATCGTGGATGCGATCCTTCAAACGCACGGCGTCTTCAAACGACCAAAGCGGGTAGCAATGTTCCTTAGCCCCGGCCACGCCGAAGTACGTCGACCTAGAACCGGCAGCAACCACAACGTAATCGTAAGCATAATTGCCAACCCTGCCGTGCACGGTTTTGTTTTCAAAATCGACGGACTCCACATAGTCCTGCACAAAATTGATGCGCCTGCCGGCAAAAACCTTGTTGTAGCTTATGCGAATGCTCTCCTCCTCGACGCGGCAGGCCGCCACCTCGTGAAGTTCCGTAAGCATTGTATGAAACGTATTTTTGTCGATTACGGTGATGTTGACCGCATCGGGATTCTTTTTAAATTTTTTAGCTAATTTTTTCGCAATGAGTACGCCCGCATACCCAGCGCCAATGATTACGACATTTTTCATACAATTCCCTCTTTTTCGCATAACATGTTGCGCAAGCAAGCAACCTTACCTCCGCATACCTGTATCATAATACTACAACTTTCATCCCAGGTCAATTGTTTGATAAATACCAAACAGCTGTCTTCTTACACAAGTATGAGAATCGCTTTTGTACTTGTAATATGTTAAATTTGCATCAAAGTCATATATTTATACCTATTTTATCCATAGCATTTTTTTGGTTTTACTGTTTCCGGATTTTTCTTTTATCATGCAAAAGCGCTGCATGACGCAGCGCTTTTCAACAAGGAAACACCATTTTCATTTTTGGTTTTTTACAACATTTCCCAACTGCCCCCAAAAAGTTCGGCGGTTTTTGTCAAAACCGCACCGGCGAGCGTGGAAAACTTGGGTGCTTCCCCTTACGCAAGCGATGCCGTCACCAAAACATCTCAGGCAATCGCCGCATGCCGGCAACCCGAACAATCGCATCCTCGAACGTTCCAAAGGCTCTCCAAAAGCTTTCCCGCGCGATTAAAGAGCGCGGCGGCGTTTTTGTCAACGGGCGAAATGCTGCGGTTGATCGTTTGAAAATCCATTGTTTTCTACTTTAACTCCATTGGGACAGCATGTCCTTCATCCACTGGTACACATCCACCGCGTATACCGCGCTTAGGTTTTCACGCGTCAGAACCGTGCCTACCTCACCGCACGCAACAAGTTTCCCTTTGTTTAAAAGCATGGCGTGGGTGCCGTAAGAGCGGGCAAGCGCAAGGTCGTGCACCACCGAGATTACGGCGCGGCCTGGCTTCTTCACCCATTCCCCGATCAACTCGAACATCTGCTTTTGGTAAACGAGGTCGAGGTTGTTGGTAGGCTCATCTAAAATAAGAAGCTTCGGGTTTTGTGCGAACACCTGCGCCAAAAAAGCACGCTGTAACTCGCCGCCCGAAAGCGTCAAAACCGATTGTGCGCGAAGGCCGAGCATACCCGTAAGCCTTAATGCCTCCTCTACCATTTCCTCATCCTCGTCGGTTCGCACGGAAAAAAGCTTTGGCGCGTAAGCATAGCGCCCGAGCCTTACGATTTCCTCGACCGTAAACGAATACGCCATGTGGTGGCTTTGGGTGAGCACGCCCATACTTTTCGCGCGCCGCAAGGGCTTCATTTTGGAAACGTCCGCATGTTCAAAAAGCACTGTTCCCTCGTAGGGGATTCCCTGGGAAATGGCGTTAACGAGGGTGGTCTTTCCCGCCCCGTTGGGGCCGACTGCCATGAGCCAGCTATGCTCGGCGAGAGAAAAGCTCACGTCATCCACAATGGTAAGCGCACCGAAGCGCACAGAGAGATTTTTCACTTCAAGCACGAAGCTTCCCCTCCTTTGCGCGCGCGAATATAAAAATGAACACCACCGCGCCAACCAGCGAAGTAACTACACCGATGGGAAGCTCAAGCGGGTTCAATATGACCCTTCCCACAAGGTCGGCAAGCATCAAAAATGTTGCGCCGGAAAAAAGCGCCGCGGGAAGAAGCCGTTTGTGATCGGG
>DLFZ01000189.1:1708-3637 GCA_002482435.1 Christensenella sp. UBA7707 | reverse complement strand
TCCTCCTCGCCGATGGGGGTTTCAAGTGAAACCGGTTCCTGCGCAACCTTGATGATCTCGCGTACCTTTTCCTCGCTGATGCCCATCTCGCGGGCGATCTCATCCGGCCGGGGTTCGCGCCCGTATTCCTGCAAAAGCTGGCGGTTCACGCGGATGAGCTTGTTGATGGTTTCTACCATGTGCACGGGAATGCGAATGGTGCGCGCCTGATCGGCAATGGCGCGGGTGATGGCTTGCCTAATCCACCACGTGGCATAGGTGGAAAATTTGTAGCCCTTGCGATAGTCGAACTTTTCGACGGCCTTAATTAGGCCCAAATTCCCTTCCTGGATCAGGTCGAGAAACAGCATACCCCTTCCGACGTAACGCTTGGCAACAGAGACCACAAGGCGCAGATTTGCCTCTGCAAGCTGACGTTTGGCGTTTTGATCGCCGTCGGCCATACGCTGCGCGATTTCGATCTCCTCCGTGGCGTTCAAAAGCGGCACCTTGCCGATTTCCTTCAGGTACATGCGGACCGGGTCGTCAATGGCAACGCCCTCGTCAGGCGTAGCCACGCTTTCGATTTCCGCAAGATCCTCCGTGATGTCATCGGCGATGTCGATGTCTTCCACAACGTCAATGTTGAGCGCCTCGAACTTGTCGTAAATGCGCTCGATCTGTTCGGTATCAAGATCGAGTTCGTCAAGGGTGTCCATGACCTCTTTGTAGGTCAAAACGCCCTTGTTTTTGCCGTGTTCCAAAAGTTCTTCTATTTTTTTTGCTTGGGGTTCCTTGTTTTCCAAAGCTGCCCCTCCTTGCTGAATTTTTCTATATGTAACGGCCACCGGCCGTGCCAAGCCGAATTTATGATATCCCCTTGAGCTTCCTACGCAAACGCTCCGCCTCCTCGAGCGCCTCTCTGCCTGCCGTTCCCAATTCAAAGCTGGCGTTGAGCTCGCCGATACGTTCCGTCAGCACATCCTTTAATAGCCCCTTAATGCAGTCGCTCGCGGTTTTCCTTGGGTCAACGACGGCGGCTTCCTCGGCAAGCGCTGCCATAACAGCCTCGGCGGTTTCCGGCTCGCAGCGCGCAACCATCAGTTCGAGCGGCAGCTTATCGTTTTCCATATATGCAACCAAAAGCTCGTCCGCAAACTGCTGGTCATCCGGCATTGAAAACTTCAGGCCTTCCTCCGCCATTTTCTCCGCAGCGAAAAAAGCCGTTTCCTTGGAGTTTAACATGCAGGCAAGCAGCATACGCTCCGATTTCCTGCGTTTTCCTTCATTTTCCTCCGTTTTTTTAATTCTAGTATTCCGATTTTTACCAATGCTATTCTGCGGCGCGGCGCCCGCCATGGAGCATTGCGCCTTGATGGAAGCAGGGTTTAAGCCGGTTTTTCGCACGATCAGCGGCACATACCGCTCCTGTTCCACAGGCTGGAGCGCGCCAACAAACGCACACGCTTTTTTGGCGTAACCCTCACGCCCGTCCTCGGTGCTGAAATCGAACTCCTTTGCCATAAACTCGAGCTTAAACTGGTTGAGTGTCATGGCAGAATCCCGAAGGGTTAAAAACGCATCGCGCCCAAACCTTTTGATGTAGTCGTCCGGGTCCATCTCGTTGGGCACTGTGATGATCTTCACGTCAAGCCCTTCCGCGGCAAGGATGTCCATACCGCGAAGCGTGGCGTTCTGCCCGGCGGCATCCCCGTCGTAGCAGATGTACACACGATTTACATACCGCTTCAAAAGCCGCGCCTGCTGCACCGTAAGCGCTGTGCCAAGCGATGCTACCGCGTTTTCCACACCGCCCTTAAAAAGGCTGATCACGTCCATATACCCTTCAACCATGATCAAGTCCGCAAGCTGCTTTCCCTTTTGCATGTTGAGCGCGTAAAGGTTTTGGCGCTTGTTGTAAATGGGCGTGTCGCCGGTGTTGATGTATTT
>DLFZ01000189.1:0-1692 GCA_002482435.1 Christensenella sp. UBA7707 | reverse complement strand
AAACGCGATCACGCGCCCATTGGTAGCGATGATGGGGAAAATTACGCGGTCACGGAATGCATCATAGCAGGAACCCTTGTTTTTGCCCTGCACGGCAAGCCCGGCACTGATAAGCTCCTCCTGCGTAAACCCTTTTTCCGTAAGATACGGCTCAAGGTTTTCCCAACCCGGCGGCGCATAGCCGATGCCGAATCTCTTCGCAGTAGCGCCATCGATGCCGCGCTTCAAAAGGTAGTTTCGCGCCTGCTCACCCTCCGGCGAAAGAAGCCTTGTGTGGTAGTAGCGCGCCGCTTCCACGCAAGCGGCATACAGCCGCTCCTTATGCGCGCGCTCCTTTTGGAGCTTTTCGTCGTTGACAGCCTCGGGAAGCTCCATGTTGGCGCGCTGCGCCAAATGCTTGATAGCCTCCGCATACGGCAGCTTTTCCACTTCCATCACAAACTGAATCGCACTGCCTCCCGCATGGCAGCCAAAACAGTAATACAGCTGCTTGTCCGCATCCACGGAAAAAGAAGGCGTTTTTTCGTTGTGGAAGGGGCAGCAGCCCCACATGCGCCTTCCCTTGGGTTTGAGGGAAACATATTCGGATACCAGAGATACGATGTCGCTTTTGGATAGAAGCTCGTTCATCCACGCGTCAGGAAACAAAGCCATTGTAAAAGCCCCTTTCCGCAAGTCTTGTTTTTTCGACGCGTAGACAAAAAATCCTTCCTTGCGACAAAAACTTCACGTTTTATTGCCACTCCGAAGGCACGAACAGCCTTTGGTAGTCTTTGATGGCGTAGCGGTCAGTCATGCAAGCGATATAATCCGCCGCAACACGCTCCTCGCCATCCTCGGAAATGTTCTTTTTGAACTCATCGGGCAGAAGCTCAATGTGGCTTCTATAATAAAGGTAAAGCTGCTTGATCACATGCATTCCCTTGGTTTCCTCGCGCTTTGCGATGGGGTTGAGATAAACGTTAGAAAACATGAAGTCCCGAAGCTTGTCAAATTCGCGGCTCACAGTCTCCGACATACGCACATAAGGCTTGTCGAAGCTTTCGGAAAGAACATCGAGGATCATGGAGTTGATGCGGTTGCCGTGTGTACCGCCAAGCATCTCAACGCAGCTTTGGGGCAGCTCTTCGGCATTTAGCACACCCGCGCGAACGGCGTCGTCGATGTCGTGGTTGATGTAGGCGANNGCGGTCGGCAAGGCTTACCACGGCACCCTCAAGCGTAGACGGCGTACCGCTTTTTTTGTGGTGCAAAATGCCGTCGCGCACCTCAAAGGTAAGGTTGAGCCCTGTACCGTTTTCAAGCTTTTCCACCTGCCTGAGGCTTTGCACATTGTGTTCAAAGCCACCCGGCACAAGGTCGTTTAGCACGGCCTCCCCCGCGTGCCCGAACGGCGTATGCCCAAGATCATGCCCAAGCACAATGGCCTCGGTCAAGTCTTCATTGAGCCGAAGCGCCCGCGCGATGGTGCGCGCGATTTGGTTTACCTCGAGCGTATGCGTAAGCCGGGTGCGGTAATGGTCGCCCATGGGCGACAGAAACACCTGTGTTTTATGCTTAAGACGGCGGAAAGATTTGCAGTGGATGATGCGGTCGCGGTCACGCACGAACGCGGTACGCACAGGGCACGGCGCAAGCTCGTATTCCCTTCCCCGCGTATTGACGCTGAGCATCGCATATTTGGAAAGCGTT
>DLFZ01000066.1:2258-2956 GCA_002482435.1 Christensenella sp. UBA7707 | reverse complement strand
GCAGTCGTTTCCGCAAAAACATATTCGAGCTCGCCAGCACAACAAGAAAAATCATCGACCTCCAAAGTGTTCAGCGCTTGTAGTTTATTCATCTTCATTCCCCTTTCTGCGCCAATCGCGCCTCAAACCTCTTGCCGCCCGCCTCCACGAAAACGACTTCCGCCCCATGTTTAAGCCGCCCGAAAACTGCTGAGGTCACGTGGATAACGATCTCCTCGGACGTGCTCGCGCGTGTAGCCTCGCATTTCTCGCTCTCAACCTTTGCGGCGCTTGTAATGCCATGTTCCATGCCACCCGCCACAAGCGCGGTCTTTTCGGCAGGAGGTTTCACGGGGCGGGGTGCCTTTTCTGCCTGCCTCTGTTTTGAGAGAGCCACTTGCACATCTGCCGGTTGCCTCGCGTATTCGTAAGCCTGCGAAATACCGATGCGGCCGGCATCAAATTCCTGCCGCAACTCGGGCACGAGATCGGCGCTGATTTTCTCATAGCGCGCTACGTTTGTGGAGGATGTGCCCATGCGCACCGCCATTTCCTCACGCATACGCCGACCGAACTTGAAGCCGCTTGCTTTTAATGCGATAAGGAGTTCCTTCACGCGCTCAGCTTGCCATACACGGTCTGCATCCGTCATAACGCGCTGCGAGTTTGCCATTATGAGCATAAATTCCGCGTGGATGTCGCTTTCGGTGCGAATCACG
>DLFZ01000066.1:0-2251 GCA_002482435.1 Christensenella sp. UBA7707 | reverse complement strand
CGGCCTCCTCAGCCAGCAAGCCGATGGCAGCATTGCGGCGGTGCCCCGAGATAATGGCGTAGCGCCCATTTGGCTTTTGGCGAAGAATAAGCGGATCCAAGAGCCCCACTGCCTCGATGGATGCAGCGAGGCTTTCAATGTCGTTCATGCTGTAATGGTTTTCTTCCGAGGGGTCTATAAGGTCGCGCGGTACCGGCACGACACGCCGTTGCTCCTTGATCTGCTCCACGCTTTTCTCGTTCATGATCGATGTAACAGAAAACTTACCCATGATACGCCTCCTGTTTTGTGTCCGAAACGGACACATTCCCGAAAATTTCACGCGTTAGCGCCTCGTAGTCTTTGGCAGCCGTGCTCTTTGGCGCGTACATGCCTAGCGGCTTGCCCGCGTAGGNNAGCCGTTTGAAAAACATGGATAGGCGAATGCTCGCGCAGCCACTCCATGCCGCCCGCCGTTGCGCCGTCTCTGCGCATGTTGGTGACAAAGCACCCGGCAATGTGCAAGCGAGGGTTAAAGTTGTCACGCAAGTCCTCCACCTGATCGATAAGCTCACCAAGCCCATCAAGCGCGAACTTATCCAGCAGAACCGGCACAAGCACAGCATCCGACGCGACAAGCGCGTTGATGGTCGCCATGTTGATATCAGGTGCGCAGTCGATGATGCAGTAGTCGTAGGTGTACACGTCCATTGTTTCGAGCGCGCGAGAAAAGCGTGTTTGTTGAGGCCTTGCCATATCCATGAGGATTTCGCGGTTTGCCCGCAGGAGGCTCATATTGGCCGGCATCACATCTAAACCTGGCAATACGTTTGGTGTGATTGCACTTTCGGTTGCGAAAGCCTTTTGCGTAAGTACGTCGGTCAGGCTGTACCCTTTGTAGCCATAAAGGCCAAAGAACTTGCTCGCGTTGCCCTGCTTGTCGCAGTCGATGAGCAGAACGCTTTTGCCGCNNCCCGCCGTTAGGTTGTACGCAAGGTTGATGGCGCTTATCGTCTTACCCACGCCGCCTTTGAGGTTGATGATGCTGTACGTTTTCATTGCTTACCCCCGAACATTGTTGTTTGCTTAGGCTGCATGGCTTCAAACCGCGCCGCCTCCTCTTTGGCTTTTCGCTCGGCTTTCGCCGCCGCCCGTACTTTACGAAAGGCCACGGCATCCTCGCATTTCGGCCAGTGCGGCATCCAGCCTTTCAACGCCCCTTCCGCGCTGGCCGCTACATCATCCGCCCGAATATACGCACCGTCTGCGTTCAGCACGGTTATGGTGCTACGGACGTTTGGCCGATACCAGATCGGCCGTGGCTCCACCGGGATATAGCTGCCATGCGAACCGGGTATAAACGCAATCTGCCTCCCGCATTTTCGACACTTTGGCATGTAAACTCCCCCTTTTTGCTTATTCGCGTCGCTTAGGTTTTATCGTGTCGGCGTCAATACGCCGCATGCGAACATAGATATATGCCCCCGGTACTACGCTTGAATGCCGCACCTGCATATCCACAAAGGCATAGCCAGGATGCTGCTTTTCAAAAATGTCCCGCGCTGCTTCATAGTCCGCGGCGATCTTCGCCGCCCGGCGTTTGGTAACGCGGTGCTTCGGGTAGCGTGATTCAGGAACAACTAGGTTTCTGCTTCCAATCCAGCGCCTTGACCCGTGAAGATGCTCCCAAATATAAATAGCTGCACCGATGAATCCGTTTTTGTCCGGCTGCAAAGGATCTGCGTGAACGCGGCCCCACGGCCATAAAGCCTTTACTTCCTCAAACGGTACGCCGCCCGTAAAAATCCCGTGCGTGTGCATGTGCTTTGATGGGCGCCCCGTCTTGGTTGTCCATTGAGGCACGTAAACATACTTGAACTCAAGGCCGTGCTTTTTATAGAGCTCACGCATTTGCCTAAAAAAGCGCTGATATCTCCGCTGCGCCTCCTCAACTGTCGGCGTGTCGAAAAAATCAAGCCCGCCCTTAAAATCGCGGTACATCACGAAATTGTGCTCAATGACCCGCACCAGCTTCAAAAGAGCGTTCCGGGCATTCACGGCCATTTGCGCAATGCTCGTGGTCGCTTTCTTGGCGCGTGAAGCCGAGGACTTATGTTTGTAACACGGGTAAAGCTCGGCCTCAAGCATCTGACCTGGCTTTGTGATTTTAACTTTGTACCCTTCTATCTCCCTGTCGCGGATCGATTCGTCCGCTCCCTCGAGGTCATAGAGGATGTTGTTTTTCTCGCTTGCATACTTCATATCCGCGCTC
>DLFZ01000096.1:3856-6459 GCA_002482435.1 Christensenella sp. UBA7707 | reverse complement strand
AAACATCGTGCCGCTTCTTTTGGAAAGCGGTTCGGAGACGCTGCCCCATACCGTCGATGCTATGCGGTTGTTTGCGTTCGCGTTTCCGCTCATGAGCGTAAACATTGTGACCTCGGGCTTTCTCGCGGCTTCCGAGGCGCCGGGGTACTCCACGGCGATCTCGCTCGGGCGGGGCTTGCTTCTTGCACCGGTTTTGTATGCGCTTGCGGCGCTTGGGGCAACCAAGGGGCTTTGGCTTTCCTCCGCGGTTTCTGAGGGGCTTTGCCTGATCGCTTCGGTGGTGCTTTTGCGGCGGAGGAAGAGCGAGCTTTGTGAGCCCAAACCGCGCATGTATTACCCTGCGCCCGCTTCGGCGGCTGCCGGCGCGCGGGAAAGAGAGTAATAGAAAACGAAGGGGTATCGGCGGTTCAAAAGCATATATGAAAATACGGNNTTTTTTACGTGATATAATCTAGAAAAGCCGTGGAGCAAAAAGCATATCCTTGCAGGAAAAAGATACGGGGCATTTCTAAAAAAGTTGCGCGGTGTATGCAATAAAATGCGCTGTTCGCCGTCATAAAAGCGAAAGGGTTGTGCGGTATGGCGATGGAGAAGAGCTTGAAAAACGGATGGATTGAGTTTTTCGTTTCCGAAAGGGAGCGGCTTCAAAACTACGTACGCGGGAAAGTTCAAAAAATCAGCCGCATGGACGCCGAGGATATTGTGGCGTAAGTCATGCTGAGCGTGCTGGCCCGCGCGGATAACGCGGGTGGGGTCGAAAATCTTGCTGCGTATGTTTACCGTTCTGTGCGCAATAAGATCGTGGATTACCAACGGGCGGGCGAAAAAACGGTATCTTTGCAGGAACTTTCGACCGATGATGATTCGCCGTTTTCCATCGACTACTTTTTGGATGCATCAGCGGATGTGGCGGGCGAAGCGGAACGAAAAGAGCGTATGCGCCGCTTGGCAGAAGCCATCGACCGTCTGGAACCGAAACAGAGAGCGGTATTTCTTGCCACGGAACTGGACAAAAAGACGTTTCAACAGCTTTCGGAAGAATGGCGGGAGCCCATGGGAACGTTGCTTTCCCGCAAATGCCGCGCAATGAAAAATCTTAGGGAAATGCTCAAGGATTTGAACGATTAAATAAGGAGAGATTCGGTATGCAAGCAATTAAGGAAAAATGGAACCAAACCCCCAAGTGGCTTAAAATTGTGGGCGGTACGATTTTGGGACTGTTCGCAGTGGCCGCGCTGGGCCTTCTTTTGGGGAGCATCATTCAACTGCTTTGGAACTGGTTGATGCCGGAGTTGTTCAACCTCCCTGAAATCAGCTATTGGCAGGCAATCGGGATCTATGCGCTGGTGCGCATCCTGTTTGGTGCGATTGGCGGAAACGCTGAAAAAGCCGCTTCGTCCGGGAAAAAGACAAAACGTGTCCCATGCGACGCGGAAGATGAGGGCATGAATAAGAACTGGAAGAGCTGGCAGCATTACGATGCATGGTGGGAAGAAGATGGCAAGCGCGCGTTTCATGCATATTCCGAAAGGAGAAATGCGGAAAAAAGCGGTAAAGAAGACGAGGAATGATCTCGAACAGCACAAGCTGAAAAGCACAAATAAAATCGGGCGGAAAACCGTTTTCCGCCCGATTTTTTATACTAGACAAAGGAAGTTTACTCTGTTTCCCCGGTGCGTTCTTTGAACAGTTCGAACACCTCGTTTAAAACACGTTCGTCGGAAATACCCTCGAGGGTATCCTCCACGTCGTCGTCCGCGCCGCCAAGGAGCCGCAGGATCACCACGGACTTCTCGTCGGAATCGTCGTCGAGCGGGAGAAGTACGGCGTACTCGCTCCCCTCAAAGGGGATCACGTCCAAAAGCTCGTAGTCGATCTCGTTTTCCTCGGCGTCGGTGAGGGTAATGATGTCGGAGAACTCTTCCATATTACGCCTTGTTGTTCGAGCCGAGTACGTTGATGAGCTTGTGGCGAACCATTTCACGAATGGAATCGCGCGCGGGCTTGAGGTACTGGCGCGGATCGAAGTGGGAGGGGTTTTCGTTGAAATACTTGCGGATGGTGCCCGTCATGGCAAGGCGAAGATCCGAGTCGATGTTGATTTTGCAAACGGCCATGGAAGCGGCCTTGCGGAGCATATCCTCGGGAATGCCGATGGCGTCAGGCATTTTGCCGCCGTTTTCGTTGATCATCTTCACGTATTCGGGGATAACGGAGCTTGCGCCGTGGAGCACGATGGGGAAGCCGGGCAGGCGCTTTTGCACTTCTTCAAGGATGTCGAAGCGAAGCTGCGGCTTGGTGCCGGGCTTGAACTTATACGCGCCGTGGCTGGTGCCGATGGCGATCGCCAGCGAATCCACGCCCGTGCGGGTCACAAAGTCGAGCACCTGATCGGGGTCGGTGTAGCTGCCGTCGCCGATGGCTACCTTTACATCGTCCTCAACGCCTTCGAGGCGGCCAAGCTCGCCTTCCACGGTCACGCCGTGGTCATGCGCGTATTCCACAACCTTTTTGGTGAGGGCAACGTTTTCTTCGTAGCCATGGTGGCTGCCGTCGATCATCACGGAGGTGAAGCCGCCGTCGATGCAGCTTTTGCAAAGCTC
>DLFZ01000096.1:0-3820 GCA_002482435.1 Christensenella sp. UBA7707 | reverse complement strand
TTTACAAGGTAGGTATGGTTGGCGTATTTGCGCGCGCCGGAGGAAACCTGAAGGATAAGGGGGGAGTTTTCTTCTTTGGCGGCCTCTGTGATGCCTTGGATGATTTCCATGTTGTTCACGTTGAACGCGCCTATGGCGTAACCGCCCTCATAGGCCTTTTTAAACATTTCCTTCGTTGTAACGAGTGGCATAACACAAATCTCCTTTTATATAAATTTGTAAGACGTACGAATTTCTCCATGCTTATTATATATCATTTGCCCTTTGTTTCAACAGCATTCTTGCGCGCGTCGGTATACTTTGTCGATATGCTTTTTACGCTGTCCATTAGTGTTTTTAATAACAATGTGCGCTTTGGAGCGTTGCCTCCAAGGCGCGCTTATTCGCAGCTTTGCGAATATACGGTTTCCAAAACCAAATTATGGTATAATAACCGTAAGCGGTTATTATACTGCTGATTTTTATGCGCGTGCGATTTTGGCCTTGCGGCCAAACGCACATGCGCGGATTCTACCATAATCCGCTTCGCTCCTATGGTAGAATGTTTCAAAAAGCCGCTGCGATACGGTTTTGGTATGCGTACGCTGCATTTTTTGAAAGATCGTGTTTGTTGTAAGGGAACTTAAACGGCATGTGCGCCGTATTATTTGTTGAGAGGAGTACGAAAATGCCCGCACGGGATTTTGAATCCATTTATGCGGACTGCTCCCGCTTGGTATATTGGACGGCATATGGGGTTTTAAAGTCTCAGGCCGACGCGATGGATGTTTCGCAAAACGTGTTTTTGCGTGTTTTGAAGCACATCCGTAAGCTTGAGGAAATGAACGACGCACAGCTTCGTGGCTGGCTCTACCGCGTTACGGTGAACGTTTGCCTCGATTTAAAGCGCAAGCAGCGCCGCGAGGTCATCACCGACGAAGGGTTTGAAGCGCTCCCCATTTCTGAAGGCGATCTTCCTGAAGCGGCTGCGCTGAGCGCCGAGCAAAAGCGCATTTTGCATGACGCCATTGAAACGCTGCCCGACATTTACCGCGAAACGGTCGTACTGCATTATTTTTCCGGTTTGAGCTATGATGAAATCGCCGCGTATACAGGTGTCAGCGAAGGCACCGTAAAATCCCGCATGTCGCGCGCGAAAGACAAGCTCTTTTCTCTGTTAAAGGATGGTGAGAAAAATGGCTGACAGAATGGATGAAATCTTGCGCACGGTCGCCCAAGAGGCCGACAGGGGCGTGGATTACGCCGCGCTGCACGACGCCATTTTGGTTGCGCACAAAAAGAAACAACGGACTTTTTCAAGCTCCGCGCGGATGCTCTCGTATGCGGCGGTGTTTGTGGTTGTCATAGGCCTAGGGGCACTCGCCTTTTCACGCGATCTTTTGGGCGCTACGCCCAAATCCACGGAAATGGCTGCGCCGAGCAACGAGGCTTACGGGTTTGCCGCAGCCGCGGAAGACGGCGCGCAGGCGCCCGAGGCTCCCGTTGCCATGCCCGAAGAGGTGCAGCGCAGCGACAACGGCGCGGGAGATGCCGTGGCCGCCACAGAGGCTCCCATGCTTACCGCGCAAAGCATTACCGGCTCGGGTGATACCTTTACCCTAGACCCGACTGCTTACGCCGCGGAAGTGCTTGCAAGCGAAAGCGCCGTGCTGATGGATGCGGGCACGCTTTCCACCGAGCCCGACAAAAGCCTTGTAGGCCAGTCGCTTTGCGGCGGCATAAGCTGCAACACGAGTTACAGCGGCACATACATTGAGCCCATGGAGGGTGCGCCCGCGCTTTCCAAGGCGCTCGTGGCCGACTACGGCAACGGCGAGCTCCATATTTACTGGAGCGCTTCTAAAACTTTGCACGTTTACGCGACCGCCATTGGTTATACCGCAGAGGATGCCATTGCGCTTTTGACGCAGCTGGGGTAAGCTAAAAGATAGCAAACTCAAGGAGGCGCATCTATGGGGCGAATGAATCTTTTGAGCAGCATTGTAAACCCTCAGTCCAACCAGGTTGAGGGTTTTTGCCTTGTTCGAAGCGTTGTGCAAAAAAGCAACGTCAAGGGCAGCGATTACCTCGATTTTATCTTAGCCGATGCAGGCGGTGAGGTTGTTGCGAAGCTATGGGATTATAGTCCCGAGCAGCACGGCAGCTACTATCCGGATGCGCTTGTGAAGGTGCGCGGCACCATCAACATGTGGAAAGAATCCGAACAGCTTAAAATCGACCGCATCCGTCCCGTGAAAGATGGCGACGCGGTGGACATGAGCGCGTTCGTGCCTACGGCCCCCATCGCGGGCGAAGTGCTGTTCGACGAGCTGTACCGCTGCGCGGAAGGCTTTCACAACAACGATATTCGCATGCTCACGCAGTACATCCTGCGCGAAAACAAGGAAAAACTCATCAAATATCCGGCTGCGTTAAAGCTGCACCATGCCATGCGCAGCGGGCTTTTGTACCATACCCGCACCATGCTGCAAGCCGCAAAGGCGCTTTGTGACGTATACGAACCCATATACCCAAATCTCAACCGCGACCTTGTGTATGCTGGCATCATGCTGCACGACGTAGCGAAGGTGGAGGAGCTCACCGTAGGCGAACTTGGGCTTGCCAACGGTTACAGCATGCCCGGGCAGCTTCTCGGGCACATCGCCATGGGCGTAGGAATGCTTGCACGCGCCGCGGCGGAATTGATGGTGGATGAAAAGCAGACGGTGCTGTTGCAGCACATCCTCCTTTCGCACCACGATACGCCCGAACACGGAAGCCCCAAAGCCCCCATGTTCCCCGAGGCGGAAATCGTAAGCCAGATCGACCTTTTGGACTCGCGCCTGTACGAAATGTACGATGCGCTTTCCTCCGTAGCGGAGGGCGAGTTTTCCGAGCGGCAATGGGCGCTCGACAACCGCCAGCTGTATAAGCACGGGCTGGAGTAAAAGAAACAACAAAGAACATACCGGACAACCGCCGGTATGTTCTTTTGTATTTTAAAAACAAGGTGAACTGCAATGTGCAAAAAGACCATTTGGGGCAATTCTATTAAAAATGAGGGCGTACTGTACCACACCTCTGAAATCAAACCGCTTCACGGAACGCTGGAGGGGTATGTCGGTCTTCTTTCCTTTTTACCGGGTACGCGAGAATTGCATGTTATGGATAATGAAAGGCGTGTTTGCCTGTGCGCGCAGGGGTACCGCTGGCTTATGTACCTTCCCTCGAAGGGCGATTGGTGCCTAACAGCCTTCTACGATTGCGGGGCAGGCTTCTTGAGTGGTATTTTGACATCAGCAATGGCAATTTTCTTGACGAAGGCGGTATTCCTTGCAGCGATGACCTGTTTTTGGACCTTGTGATCATGCCAAATGGAACGCCGATTACACTTGACCAGGATGAACTTAAAGAAGCATTTGAACAAGGAACCATCGATTTTGATGCGTACCATACTGCATACCGGATACGTGACGAAATCCTAAACAGCAAATGGAGCGATACAACATGGCTGTCGCAGCTAAGCGCACAGCTTGTTTCCATGTTTGAATGACGCAGCTATATTTTAAAACAAACACAAACAGCCCGCGGCAAATGCCGCGGGCCGCAACGTAACAAGAAAGCCATTGGGGGCTTCGGGGGCCAAAGCCCACGGAGGTTCTCAACCGCCGCCAGTGACATGTGCGGTGGCGGCGGAAAGCCTTGCATCGCAAGGCTTTCTTCTCAGGAACGGCCGACCGTGCCGTAGGCAGCCCTCAGCGGGACACGCTTCGGGCACTTGGCCTTCGGGCCTTCGCAGGACGTTCCTGTAAACATCAAAAAAGTGCCGCGCGGCACTTTT
>DLFZ01000032.1:10533-16627 GCA_002482435.1 Christensenella sp. UBA7707 | reverse complement strand
TATGTGATCAACACCTGCACCGTAACGCAAACGGGCGACAAAAAGTCCCGCCAAATGATTTCGCGCGCGCATGCACTCAACCCCGATGCAAAAATCGTGGTGGTGGGTTGTTATTCGCAGGTTGCGCCTGAGGAGGTAAAAAGGATCCCTGGCGTCTGGATGGTGCTTGGTACAAGGGAGCGTTCCCGCATCGTTTCGCTTTTTGAGGCGTCATTGAACGCCGAGGAAGAGGTTTTTGTTGTGGAGCCGCTCACGCGAGACGACGATTTTGAGGAAATAAGCGCCATACACGAAAGCAGAACACGCGCGCACTTGAAAATACAGGATGGTTGCGACAGGTTTTGTACCTACTGTATCATCCCTTACGCACGGGGAAACATCCGCAGCAGGTCGCTTAAGAGTGTACGCGAAGAAATGGAAAAGCTTGCAGCAGAGGGTTATTCGGAAATCGTTCTGACAGGCATCCATGTGATGTCGTACGGCAGGGATTTTCGCGATGGTACCACGCTTGCAAACGCCTTTGCGCTTGCGGAGGACATTTTCGAAATCCGCCGTGTACGCCTTGGGTCGCTCGAGCCGAATATGGTCGATGCGGCGTTTGTAGAGGCGGTTAAAAAAAGCTCCAAGATGTGCAGGCATTTTCACCTTTCCATGCAGAGCGGTAGCGCGAGCGTTTTGAAACGGATGAACCGCCGCTATACACCCGAAGAGTATGAGGCCGCGGTAAACAGGCTTCGTGCCGCCATGCCCGGCTGCGCCATAACAACCGATGTGATCGTTGGGTTTCCCGGTGAAACGGAAGAGGAATTTATGGAGACGGAGGCGTTTTTGCGCCGCGTTGCGCTTTCGCGCATCCATGTGTTTCCTTTTTCGCCGCGCAAGGGCACCAAGGCGGCGCAAATGGAAGGGCAGCTCTCAAAAAGCGCAAAAGCGGAACGCGCGAAAAAGATGATTGCGCTCGGAAACGAGCTAGAAGGGGCATATTTATGCTCGTTTCTTAATACAACACAGGAAGTGCTTTTTGAAGAATGTGAAAAGGATTATGCTTACGGGCATACCGGCACCTACGCGCGCGTTGACGTAAAAGGCGGCGAGGAGCTTTTGGGTAAGCTTTGTAACGTGGACGTTGAACGGCTTGAAAACGGGTGTCTTTACGGGACGCTTTCATAAGAAACATAGGAGGAGATGTATGGAAAACTGTCTTTTTTGTAAAATAGCCGCAGGTGAAATCCCAAGCAGAAAGGCATACGAAGACGAGATTGTTCTCGCGTTTCACGACATCGCGCCCCAGGCTCCGGTACATGTGCTGATTATCCCCCAAAGGCATATTATGGATGCGTATCATCTGGAAAAAGGCGACGCGGCACTTCTTTTCCACATGTTTGAGGTTGCAAACAAACTCGCAGCTGAGCTTGGCATTGCCGAAAAGGGCTTCCGCATTGTGACCAATATCGGGGAGGACGGCGGGCAGAGCGTGCCGCATTTGCACCTGCATTTGCTTGGTGGAAGAAGCCTTCAGTGGCCGCCGGGCTGAGCGACGGATTAGTTACGCATGCAAAAAATCAATGGAAGCGCATGCAATTTATGGCGTTTTAATTTTAAATATGCTGATGGAGCGGCAAAAAAACGCTTGAAGATATCGCGGGATAGGTTGTTGACTTGCGCAAATGCTTCAAGTATAATACTCATGTGTTTTAGGTAGTCCTATGCTAATGGCAACGGCACGGTGTGCAATGTTGCAGCAGAGGGGAGGGAAAATGATCAATGGAAATTCGTGTAGGCGAAAATGAATCCCTGGAAAGCGCCCTTAAGCGTTTTAAGCGCAAGTGCGCACGTTCCGGCGTGTTGGCGGAAGTCCGCAGGCGCGAGCATTACGAAAAGCCCAGCGTGAAACGCAAGAAGAAGGCCGAAGCCGCGAGGAAGCGTAAGTATTAAACCGTTTTTCAACCGCAGGGGAAAGCTTCTTGCTTTCCGTGCATCATAACCGATTCCTGCAATCGTGCTCCAGGCGTTTGGAATCCTTAACACAAAGCATGTAATTCAAGCCCAACCTTGCGTTGGGCTTTTTGCTTATAAAATTGCGCTTCAGTTTGACGGATGCCCCAAAAAAGAATATGATATGGAAAAACATGGAGGTGACAATAACCGTGTCTGCTTCTCCTATTGCTTATCTTGCCGGCGGTTTTGCCGTAATTTTATGGCTTGCTCTTTTTTGCGGCTATGGCGTTGGCATGGGCTTTGCCGTAAAAAACCTCGCGCTCAAAAAGGGCTATAACGTTAGCTTTGCTTGGGGGTTTTTCTTTGGCGTGCTGGCGCTTCTTTACTGGGGCCTTGCGCCGGTACACCCGGAGCTTCAAACACAGATTATTGCCGATGGTGTGAGACGCGCGCAAAACCCGCCGCAATAACAACGATCACTGCTTAAAAGCCGCGCGAAAATGCGCGGTTTTTTCATGCTGCGCCTGCATATCATTCTATTGAGGTGATATGCTTGGCAAATACATGCTTTGGCGAACTCAGAAGGAAAGAGGTGGTCAACGTGCGCGACGGCGCGCGCCTTGGCTGCATCTGCGATTTGGAAATCGAGCTTGGTACGGGTGTTGTATGCGCCATCATCGTGCCCGGACCGCCTCGGTTTTGGGGGCTTCTTAAAAGCAGCGAGGAGCTTGTCATCCCGTTCAATAAAATTTCGAAAATCGGGGATGACGTCATTCTGGTGGACATCTTCCTTTGATTTTTGCCACAATGTAAAAATGAAAAGCAATCCTTGCGGTAAAGCTACAAAATGTAGCTTTTTTCTGGTAAAAAAGCACAAGGAATGCTATAATGTTTCAAAATAAGCCTAGGAGGACAGCATATGAAATGCCGTTATTGCCTCAGTTGCGACAGCAAGGTCGTTGATTCTCGCCCGACCGACGACGGTACCTCCATCCGGCGAAGGCGCGAATGCATCAACTGCGGCAAACGCTTTACCACCTATGAGAAAATTGAGGAAATTCCCATTATGGTCATCAAGAAGGATGGCCGAAGGGAGCCGTTCGACAGCCAAAAAATCCTCAACGGGGTTCGTAAGGCGTGCCAGAAACGCCCCATTTCCGCTTCTGAGCAGGACAAGCTGGTGGATGACGTTGTGCGCGAGGTGTTCAACTCGCTCGAGCAGGAAGTCAACACCGACGACATCGGCGAAATGGTGATGCGGCGGCTTAAGGACCTCGACGAGGTCGCATATGTGCGCTTTGCCTCCGTTTACAGGCAATTTCGGGACATTAGCACCTTCATGGACGAATTGAAGCTGCTGCTCAATGAAAAAAAATAGGAGGCGGCATTGCAGTATCCTTTTTTAGGCACGCGCATAAACCACGGCTACGTTTGCCGTGCCGCGGGCGGCACGGCCTTTTTTGCTGCCGAGGCGCTCAATCAAAAAAACGGCGTGAGCCACGGCTTTTCCACAAGGCTCGGCGGCGTGAGCTCCGCGCCGTATGATAGCCTAAACCTTGGCTGGAGCAGGCCGGATCCGACGGAAAACGTTGCGCGCAATTTTCAAATTTTTTGTGACGCGGCACAGATTGAACGCGAAAGCATGGTGATTGTAAATTATGAGCACGGCGGTACCGTGCTGAAGGTAACCGGCGGCGACCGCGGCCGCGGTTTTGATAGGGAACCCCTTGCGTTTTGCGACGGCCTTGTTACGAACGATGAAAACGTGGTGCTTATCACCTCGCATGCGGATTGCGGCGCGTTTTTTCTTTACGACCCCGTAAAGCGGGCCGTTGGGCTTGCGCACGCGGGCTGGAAGGGAACGCTTGCGCGCATCGGCGCGCGCGCGGTGGAGCTGATGCAAAAAGAATATGGCTCCGACCCAAAGGACATTCTTGTTTCCACAGGCCCGTGCATTTGCAAAAACTGTTTCGAGGTGGATTTGGAGCTTGCCGAGCGCTTTGCCGACGAGTTTGGCACAAAGAGCCTATATGAGCATGGGCGTGAGGGCAAAGCGCGGCTCGACCTTGAAGCCGCTGCCGCCATTCAAATTTTGGATGCTGGCGTAAAGCCCGAAAACCTTACGCTGATGCATGCCTGCACTTACGAGCTTGATACATACTTTTTTTCCCACCGTCGCGACAAAGGCGACACAGGCTCGATGGCAGCTTACATCTGCTTGAAATAGCCTATTTGTTTTGGGAAACGCGAACAGGCGGCCCAATCATTTACAGCATTTATACGGCTCCGCTCGGGCAAACCTAAGCACAGCTTAGTGAAATCCGAACGGAGCCTTTATGCAGTTTGCTGTTTTAATGAGTATATGTATTTTGATTCTCGCCGTTACCACGGCGCTTGATGCACCCTGCGCCCGCGTGAACGTTACTCCTTTTGGCGGGGCGTTTATGGCACTGTGCGTAATCGCACTTGTGCGTTTTGTGCTTGAACCATGTCCTGAATTTCGCATCAACGCGGCGGCGGGCTTTTTGCCGGTGTTTTTTTTGTTTGGCACCATCTTCAAACGCGGGCGTGTTTTGGAAAAAAGCTCGATCCTGCTCCTTTTTACAAGCGTTGCGTACACCGCGTCCGTAGCGATTGTAAAGGATGCGAACCCTGCGCTGCTTCTTTGCATCGGCTCTGCGCTCGTAGCTGCATTTCTGCACGAATCGCCGCTTTTCTCCATGTTCGTGGCCTCGCTGGTGCCCTTGATTGGGCCGGTTTTCTACGCGTGCTACGAGCTTTATGTCTTCGGCTATGCAAGCTGTAATCTCGGCGCGGCTTATGTGCTCGATGCGCAGCTGGTAGGCGTTATTTCAACAACGGTTGCGGCCTACCTTTTCGGCGTGCGCAGCGCACAGCCGGAAAATACATAAAGGCTTATATACTAGCGTAAATAACACAAACCACATTTTGAATGCAGCTTTGGGGTACGGGGGGCTACGCCCCCGGAGGCCCTAATCCGCCGCCAGCGACACGTGCGGTGGCGGCGGAAAGCCTTGCGTCGCAAGGCCTTCTTTTCAGGAAGCGCCGGCCGTGCGAAACGCACAGGCGATTCCTGCGATCTTCAAACAAGTGGCGCAAACAACTTGATTGACAAGCTCATTGCCGTTCCGCTTTCTTGACAAACTGCCGCCCGCATGAATATAATGTATTCTTACAATCCACACAAAAAAGGCAAGGGTCCACATGTNNAGGCCTTGCAGCGCAAGGCTTTCTTTTCAGGAAGTGCCGACCGCGAAATATGAGGCCCTCAGCGGGAAACGCCTCGGGCACTAGACCTGCGGGTCTTCGCAGGTACTTCTAAACTCAGAAAAGTAGCGTATGCTACTTTTTTAACATACAAAGGCGGGTTCCTGAACGGGGACTCGCCTTTGTGCTATTCACTTACTTTGGCACATAGATATATAGCGAACAAGGGAGGACAGGCACGAATGACGGATATACATGTTTGGAAGGAAAACCTGCGACAAGTGTTCCCGCTGCCGCTGTGGTACGATGCGAAAAACCTTGTAGGAGCGGAAAAGCTCGAGGAGATCCGCGTGCGTGTGAACCGCCCTGTACAGTATGTGTTTTCGGACGGGGAGCGGCTTTCCGGCTTTTTGCCGGATGAAAAGTGCTGCGATATGCTCTTTGAAAACATCTGCGAACATTCGGTGTACGCACGCGAGGACGAGTTGAAAAACTGTTTTGTCACCCTTGCGGGCGGTTATCGCGTGGGCGTGTGCGGCAAGGCGGTGGTGGAGGATGGAAGCCTTAGGAGGCTTTCGCGCATCACGGGCTTCAACATTCGCATCGCGAGGGAATTTAAGGGCTGCGCATCGCAGATTGTAAAGCTGATGCTCGACAAAAACGGTGACCCGCTTTCCACACTTTTGATTGCAGCACCCGGCGTGGGAAAAACCACGATGCTACGGGACATCGCCCGGCAGTTTTCCTACGGCGGCGCGGAGATAAAGCCAAAAAAAGTGTGTATTGCCGATGAGCGGAGCGAAATTGCCGGCGCGCGCATGGGCGTTCCCACGCTAGACGTGGGGCCGCGTACGGACGTGATGGATGGCTGCCCCAAGGCGCAGGCGATGCGCATGATGATTCGCACCATGTCGCCGCAGCTTATCAT
>DLFZ01000032.1:315-10464 GCA_002482435.1 Christensenella sp. UBA7707 | reverse complement strand
GCAAAGGACATAAAGGAGGCGCGTGCAAAAAAGAGCGTCGAAAGTATGCTTTGCGGCGGCTGGTTTTCCCGCTTGGTGGAACTGACACGCTTCGAAGGCAGGGTATACGAACGCCTGGTTTCCTAAAACCTTGGCGACGGGGGGAGTACGATGCGCTTTTTTGCGGCACTTATTGTGTTTGGCGTTTGCAGTTACGCGGGCTTTGCCAAAGCAAAAGCAGTCAAACGCCGACTTGGCGTGGTAGAAGGCTTTCTTTTGGACATCAAACAGCTAAGTATTTTGATGCAGTACAAAATGGCGCCCATTCGCGAACTGGTAAGGCAGCTTGAGGGAAGCGTGCTCAAAGAGTTTTGGGAAGCGCTTCTTTTGCAAATGGAAAAAACCGGCTCGCTCGCTGACGCGTGGCAGGAGGCGCTCGAACAAACACGCAGAAATGGTGGCGACTTTTTTTATCTTGGGGATGCCGAGGCGCGCGTGATCAGCGACTTTGGAGCAATGCTCGGAACAAGCGATTTTCCCTCGCAGAAGGCGAACACGGAAATGGCGCTTGAAAGGCTTTGCGTGCAGGCGGAAATGCTCCGGCGGGAGGTTTCCCAAAAAGGGAAGGTATATCGGTCGCTCGGCATGCTCGGCGGTCTGGCGGCGGCAATCGTAATTTGGTAACGGAGCGGTATATGGGAATCGACATCGTGTTTAAAATCGCGGGAATCGGCATTTTGGTTGCGGTGGTTTATCAGCTTTTAAAGCAGACCAACCGCGAGGATATGGCGACGCTTGCCGCGCTTGCGGGGCTTATCATCACGCTGACCATGGTTGTAAACCTCATCAGCGGCTTGTTTGACAGCATGAAGCGGATTTTTGATTTGTACTAGGTAAGGGCGTGCCGGCGTTTTCAAGCACGCCCAAGAGGGAAACAGCCATGACCATTTTTAAAATTGTCGGTCTTGTGTTGGCGGCGTTGACCGCCGTGCTCGTTTTGCGTGCATATCGGCCGGAGCTTGCCGTACAGGCGGCAATTGCTGCGGGTGTGGTACTGCTTTTGATTGCGGTTACGGAACTTTCGGGCGTGATGGACATGATCGACGCCATTGTGGCCAAATACGGCTTAAGCTCCGAGCATATCAAGGTGGTGCTTAAGGTGATCGGCATCGCCTACCTCGCGCAGTTTGCCGCACAGACCTGCCGCGACGCCAACGAGGGAGCCATTGCCTCCAAGGTGGAGCTTGTAGGCAGGATCCTCATCATAACCGTAGCGGTGCCAGTGGTGTTTTCCATCCTCGATGTGCTTGGCACGCTCCTCAACGCATTATGAAAAAGCTTGTTCGCCTGCTTGTGCTGTCCGGCGTTTTGCTTTGTGTTTTGTTTGCCGTGCCGCGCGCTGCGACGGCGGAGGTATCAAACGAGCTTGAAAACGAGCTTGATCTGCAGATGGGGCAGTATAACTTTGGTTCATGGCAGCAGTTTTTGAATGAGCTTTCTCCGCAGGTGAAGCGCATTTGGGGAGAAAACACCGTGCAAGGGCTTGTTGGGCAGTATGCCGAAGGCGAGCCGGATACCGATTACGACGAAAAACTCAACAACGTTTTTGCCGCTGTGCTCTCCCAGTTGAAGGAAAGCCTTGGTTCGATCAGCGCCGTGATCGGCATTGCGCTTCTCTCGGGCATTGTGGGGGTGCTCCTTGAAAACGAAGGCGACAAGGGGCTTCAGGAAATCGCCTCCTTCGTATGTTATGCCATGAGCGTGTTCATCGTTGCCTACCTTTTTATGCGGCTGGTGGGGCTTGCAAACGAAGCCATCAACCGCATAAGCGCATTTTCGGAAACGGCCACACCCGTTTTGGCTACGCTATTAAGTGCAGTCGGGAGCACAGGCACAAGCGGCATCTTAAGCCCCCTGATGCTTTTTCTAAACGGCACGGTCGCAAAGGTGTTTCAAACGGTGATCATGCCCGCCATCCTTGCGGGAGGCGTGTTTGCCATTGTCGGGAATTTGGCCGACAGGCCGCAGCTTAAGCAGTTGTTCGGCTTTTCCAAGTCGTTTTCCAAGTGGGCGATTGGGGTGGTGTTTACGGTGTACATCGGCATTTTGGCCGTGCAAGGGATGAGCGTTGCTGCGGTAGACAATATAAGCCTCAAGGCCGTAAAATATACGCTCGATAAAACGCTGCCAGTTGTGGGAAGCGTGGTTTCGGGCACGTTTGACACGGTGCGCGGCTGCACGCTGCTCATCAAAAACGCGGCGGGTGCGGCGGCAGCATGTATTGCTGTAGGCTATGCGCTTTCGCCTGCCGTGCAAATCGGCGGTACCGCACTTGCTTTAAAGCTTGCGGCGGCGCTCACGGAGCCGATCTCCGACGGAAAAATACCGAAAATGCTGCAAAGCGTAGCGGAATCGTGCGAGTACGTGTTCGGAGCGGTGGTTGCGGTTGCGCTGATGTTCATCATCACCGTTGGGCTTGTGATTGCTGCAGGAAGTATGGTGTAGAAAAATGGATACCTTCTATGGTTTCGTGATGAGAATTGTTGCGCTGTCAATATTGCGCACGGTGCTTGAATATATATTGCCACAGGGGAACATTAAAAAAAGTGCGGGCAAGGTGATTGGCCTTGTGATTTTGCTTGCCGTGGTGCAGCCCGTGGTACAGCTTTTGCAAAACTTGTAGGCGCGAGGTGGTGGTATGGAAAAAAAGCAGCCGTGGCTCAAGCCGGTGCATATGCTGGCGCAGGCCATGAAAAGAAACAAAAAGCTGGAAATCGCCGTGTATGTTGCCTTGCTCGCGGCGGCGGCACTGCTCTACATTTCAACGTTCAATACCGGAAACAAAGAGCAAACCGCGGACGCCGCGCTGCAGCAGGATACAAGCACAGTCTCACAGGGAGAACGGCAGGTGGAGGAGCGGCTTGAGGAAATCTTATCATGCATCCGCGGCGCGGGCGAGGTGCGCGTGATGGTGATTTACGATACCTCTACACAGATCGTGCCTGCGATGAGCGTGGATACGCAAACAAGTACCTCCCAGACGACCAATCAATCCGGCCAGACGGTGAACCAGGATCAGAGCGAGTCCCAAACCCCCGTTACGGTTTCAGGAAGCCAGGAGGACGGCGCGCTCGTGCTTACGGAAAAGCAGCCGGAAATCCGCGGCGTGATTGTAGTGGCCCAAGGGGCTGCGGATATTTCGGTGCGGCTGAACTTGCAAAGCGCCGTACAAACGGTGTTGGGCATCAGCGCGCAAAACATCAGTGTTTTTGAAATGACAGCTGCGGATAGGAGTAAATAAGTATGAAAACATGGAAAAAATATTTGACGCTCGGGGTAGTGGCGCTTCTTTTGATTGGCGCAGTGTATGTAAACATCAAACTTAACGACAGCGGCTCCGCCAGCAATGTTCTTTCCCCGCAGGGGAGCGAGGAAAACGCCTCGCAGGGCGACAACTTAGGGATTGAAGCCACCGGCGACGGAACGACGGATTATTTTGAAGCGTTTCGAAGTGACCGCGACAGCACGCGGGCGATGGAGATCGAATACTTGAACGAAACCATCGCAACCTCCGCTTCGGATGCGGAAACCCTCGCCGACGCGCAAGAGGCAAAACTTGTGCTTGTGAACAACATGGAGAAGGAATTCACCATGGAAAGCCTTATCAAAGCCAAGGGTTTTGCGGATGCGGCCGTAATGTACAAACAGGGCTCGGTAAACGTGGTCATTAAGGCGGCGGAGCTTGCACCCGAGCAGGTTGCACAGATTTTGGCCATTGTGATCGACGAAACGGGCGAGTCCGCCGAGAACGTCAAAATCATCCCGAACGCCTAAGTATAAGTATGCCAATCCGAGCTCGGAGTGGTTCGTTATGCTTAAGCAAACCTGATAAAGCTATGCAAAAGTACGATTAGCTGGTATAATAATACCAACAAAATACAGGGAGGAACGGTAAATGGCGCAGGATACGGAAATATACTCGCAGATTACGTCAAACGACGGCGGCGGCAAAATCATTTTTGCCACGGATGTTATAGCCACCATTGCCGGCCTTGCCGCTACGGAAGTTGAGGGTGTAGATTCGCTCAGCGGCACCGTTGTGGAAGGCATCACCGGCATGCTCGGCAAAAAAAACCTCACCAAGGGCATCAAGGTAGAGGTTAAAGAAGATGAAGTCGCGCTCGATATGAGCCTTTCCGTGAAGTACGGTACCAAGATCCACGGGGTCTGCTACAAGGTTCAGCAGAGCGTAAAAAACGCCATTGAAACCATGACCGGCCTTCGCGTTGTGACAGTGAATGTTACCGTTCAGTCCGTCACGTTTGAAAAGGGCGAGGGCAGGGATTCCAAAAAAGAAAAAGAATAAGCCGAATGGCCGGCTTTGAAACGGGTATTATCAACACTAGATAAATGATGCGAGGTACGCCATGAAACCAAGGGTTATCGACAGGATCCTGCTCGTTCTTATGCTGCTGGCAACAATCGGCGTTTCGGCGCTTCTTTTGAGCGTTGCCACGCGAATTTTGCCCGCCGAGTACGTGCTTTATAACGCAACGCTCGCGTATTCCGGCTTTGCCGCCTCGCTCATTGTAGGCGGTGCAGGGTTGGTTGTACTCATTCTTTCCGTCAGGCTTCTGATCGCGTTTAACAGAAGGCCGTCTGCGCCGCGCATCACCTCGGCGCTGGTTGCCTCCAACGAACTTGGTTCTACGCACATCGCCCTTGCGGCGGTCGATCACCTCGTGCAGCGCCATTGCAGGGCAAACGGCAAAATCAAAGAATGCGTCAGCAACCTTTACACTGTGGAAGGTGGCCTTCGCGTTGCGCTGAAGCTTATCGTCCTTCCAGAAACCTGCATTCCGCAGTTTTCCGAGGAACTGAAAGCCTCGCTCAAGGCGTATCTTGAGGACCATACGGGGATTCCCGTTCGGGAAATCTCCATCCTCATTGCTGCTGCCGTACAAAATGGGTACAAGCCTTCGGGCGAATAAACAAGGGGTACAGCTTTTATGGAAGGGTTTAGCGAATTTTTCAAAAGGTTTAAGTGGCGCATCCTGCTCGTTGGGTTTGGTGTTTTGTTTGCCATCCTCATTTTTAGCATCGGTTTTTGGAGAACGCTGCTGTTGTTTGTAATCGTAGCCGTTTGCCTGCTGTTTGGAACGCTCTTGGACCAAGGCGGCAGGGAGCGCGTGCGTCAATTTTTCGGCGCGCTCTTTAAAAGCGGAAACTGAAAGGCGCACGATCGATTATGAGCAGAAAAACCGCACGCGAAGTTGCCATGAAGCTGGCGTTTGCCGCTTTGCTTGGCGGCGAAGATACTTACGATGCCGTTCTTGATAAGTCCGGGATTAGCGAAAGTCCTGCCGAAGATGATATTGCTTTCTCCAAAGCGCTCATTGACGGTATCTTAGAACATTGCGACGAAATCGACGAGATCATTCACGAAATCGCCATCGGGTGGAAACTTGAGCGGATGCCTAAGGTTGACCTTTCGATTTTGCGCATCGCCATATATGAAATGCTTTATCGCAAGGACATTCCGCACAGCGTTTCCATCAACGAGGCGGTAGAGCTTGCAAAGCAATTTGGCGGAGAACGCTCCTCGGCATACATCAACGGGATGCTCNNAAGCGCCTTGAAAGCGAAGAGCCGCAGGAAGGATAAAAAATTCACTTTCTTGAACTGTTTTCAACAGGAAATGACGCGGCATCGTTCCTCTAAAAAGAGGGGCGGTGCCTTCTGTTCTTGAAATTCCTCGTTTTGCGGCAACTCGGCATTTTGCGGAGTTCCCGCGAAACACAATGTTTTATCGGAGGTAATCTAAGGATGGGAGCAACCGTAATTGATGGCAAAGCGCTCGCCGACCGTTATGCGGCGCAGCTCAAAGCCCGTGTGGACAGGCTTCTTGAAAAGGGTATACAACCCCGACTTGCGGTCATCCTTGCAGGCGACAATCCCGCGTCCGAGGTTTATGTACGCTTGAAGCAAAAGCGCGCGGCCGAGCTTGGGATTAAAACCGATGCTTATGTGTACGACAGCGGCGTATCGGAACAAACGCTTATCGATTGCCTCGCAAAGCTCAATGCGGACAGCGGTGTGCACGGCATTTTGGTGCAGCTTCCGCTTCCCGAACAGATCGATGCGCAAAGCGTTTTGGCGCAAGTTTTGCCCGAAAAGGATGTGGATGGCATTCACCCCTTCAATGCCGGCGCTCTTATGTGCGACGAGGCAGGCTTTGTCGCCTGCACGCCCAAAGCTGTGCTCGCTTTGATACAAAGCACGGGTGAATCCGTAGAAGGGAAAAACACTGTGGTCGTTGGGCGAAGCCGTATGGTGGGAAAGCCTGCAGCGCTGCTTCTTTTGCAGAACGACGCTACCGTTACGCTGTGCCATTCCAAAACGCGCGACTTGGCCAGCGTAACCAAAACGGCGGATATTCTCGTTTGCGCTGTGGGGCGCCCGGGGCTTATCACGGCAGATATGATTAAGCCTGGTGCAACCATCATCGACGTGGGAACCACCAAGGTGGAAGGGAAATGGTACGGAGATGTGGAGTTTACGCCCGCGTGTGAAGTCGCATCCTACATCACGCCCGTTCCGGGCGGCGTCGGACCGATGACCATCATCATGCTTATGGAAAATACCGTAGAGGCGGCGGAAAAAAAGGCGCATGGATAACGGATACGTTCTTACCGTAACGCAGTTAAATGAATATGCAAAATCGCTTCTTGAGCGCGATCCGCTTCTGCGCGGCCTTAGCGTGCGCGGCGAAATCAGCGGCTTTAAGCGCCATTCTTCGGGCCATTTGTATTTCTCTTTGAAAGACGATGACGCGCTGATTCGGTGCGTCATGTTTCGCCAAAGCGCGCAATCGCTTTTGTTTGAGCCGCGCGACGGCGTTTCCGTGCTGGCCTCGGGCAGCGTTTCGATTTATACGAAGGATGGGCAATACCAGTTCTACGTTCGCACCATGGAGGAAGCGGGCGAAGGCGTCTTGTTCCGCCGTTTCATGATGCTGAAGACCCGGCTTGAGGCGCAGGGCCTTTTTGACCCCTCGCACAAAAAGCCCATTCCGTTTTTGCCCAAATGTGTCGGCATCGTTACCTCGCCTACAGGCGCGGCATTGCAGGATATCATCCATATTGTAAAGCGCCGCTATCCCTCAATGCATCTTCTTCTATACCCCGTAAAGGTGCAGGGAGAGGGTGCAGCGGAGGAGATCGCCCACGCCATTTCGGAAATGAACCGCCTTGCGCTTGCGGATGTATTGATCATTGGCAGGGGCGGCGGGAGCATGGAAGACCTTTGGGCGTTTAACGAGGAAGTTGTTGCACGTGCCGTTTATGAAAGCAAAATTCCCGTTGTAAGCGCCGTGGGGCACGAAACGGATTTTTCCATTGCGGATTTTGCGGCGGATCTTCGCGCGCCCACGCCGTCCGCTGCGGCGGAGCTTTGCGTGCCGGAGTACGGAAAGCTAATAAACCGCGTGGAGGAACTTTCTTTCGCGCTGAAGGCTGCACCGAGAAACCGTGCGCAAACCTTGCGGGCTTCACTTGCTGCAGCGGCGCGTTCCTCCGGCTTTGCGGCGCCAAAGAACGTTTCGCAAAGGCTGCGGCAGGATGTTGCGGCGAAGAAAACAGCGCTTGAAAACGCCTCGCGCGCGGCGGTGGTGGGTGCGTACGGAAGGCTTGAGCAGCTCAACGGCCGCATGGAGGCGCTTTCCCCCCATCTTGTGCTCAAACGCGGCTACGCGCTTGTGAAAAAGCGCAACGGCGGCTTTTTGACGAGCGNNGCGCTTGCCGAAGTGAAGGAGGCGGAGGTCGTTTTGCACGACGGCGTTGCGGCGGTCACCGTGGAACAGGTACGTTATAACGAGAAATGAGGAAAAGGTTTTGAAAAAGGAAGAAACGTTGAGCTTTGAAAGCGCAATGAATCAGCTTGAGGAAACGGTGCAAAAGTTGAGTACCGGAAACCTCCCCTTGGAGGAAATGGTGCTTCTTTATGAAAAGGGACAGAAGCTTTCGCAATACTGTACGGAGCTTTTAAACGCGTTTGACGCGCGGCTTGATGCGGTGGATGCGGCAAACGGAAAAATCAAGGCGGTTGAAGCATGAACTTTGAACAAACCATAAGCGAATACCGCCAGGCAATCGAGCGGCGGCTTGACGCATACATGGCGCAGGAGCGCATTCCGGCTTCCTTGCGCGAAGCGATGGGTTACAGCCTTTTGGGCGGAGGAAAACGCCTGCGTCCTGTGCTGACACTTGCGGCGTGCGATCTTTTTAACGGCAACCGCGACGCAGCGCTTCCGTTCGCGTGCGCGCTCGAAATGATTCACACCTATTCGCTTATCCATGACGATTTGCCCTGTATGGACAACGACGATTTCCGCCGGGGAAAACCCTCCAGTCATAAGGCCTTTGGCGAGGCAACGGCGGTGCTTGCGGGCGACGGGCTCCTTTCTTACGCGTTTGAGATTCTTGCGGATGCGACGCTTGTTTGGCAGCAGCAGATTTCCTCCTATTTGGTCGCGCTACAGGAAATTGCGCGTGCAGCGGGCATAAGCGGCATGATCGCCGGCCAAATGGCCGATCTTGAAAGCGAAAAGGATGCTTGCGCCGATGCGGAAAGATTGCGCTACATCCACGCGCGAAAGACCGGCGCGATGCTTCGCGCATCGTTGATGGCGGGCGCGTATGTTGGAAACCCGAGTGATGCGGAAGCAGCGGCGATGGCGCGCTTTGGCGGGCTATACGGCATGCTTTTTCAGATTACCGACGATATTCTCGATGTCGAAGGCAGCCTTATATCGCTTGGCAAAACGCCCGGGAAAGACAAGGTTGAGGGCAAACTAACATATCCTTCGTGCTATGGGATGGAAACCTCCAAAGAGATGGCGCGCGAAACGGCAGAGGAGGCAACAGAAATTCTTAAGGGCTTCGGGGAGCGGTCGTGGTTTTTAATTGCGCTCACCGAGCGCACACTTGCAAGAAAATCTTAAGGTGAGGGGACATGAAGGGAACAAGGGCGGATCAAAGGCTTGTGGAGCTTGGGCTTGCGGAGAGCCGCGAAAAAGCCCGCTCGCTGATTATGGAAGGAATTGTGAACTGCGACGGCGTAAAGCTCGACAAACCGGGCACCGCTGTCGGCGAACATCAAGTTCTGACCGTTAAGGAAAACACGCTCATCTATGTGAGCCGGGGCGGGTTGAAGCTTGAAAAGGCGATCAAGGAATACGGCCTTGATTTGAACGGAAAGGTTGCGGTGGACATCGGCGCATCGACGGGTGGTTTTACCGATTGCATGCTGAAAAACGGCGCAAAAAAGGTGTACGCCGTTGATGTCGGCTATGGTCAGCTCGACTGGCGGCTCAGAAGTGACGAACGCGTTGTTGTGATGGAACGGACAAACGCGCGGTTTATCGCACCCGACTGGTTTATGGAGGCACCGCAGTTTGCATCCGTTGACGTATCGTTCATCTCCGTACGGCTCATTCTTCCGGGGCTCTTTTCGTGTTTGGAAGATGGCGCAACCGCGGTAATCCTCATCAAACCGCAATTTGAAGCAGGCAGGGGAAAGGTTGGCAAAAATGGTGTAGTACGCTCGGAGGAAACGCATCGTGAGGTTTTGCTTGAAGCAGTGAATTTTGCAAACTTTACCGGGTTTGATGTGATGGAGGTTGATTTTTCACCGATTACCGGCCCGAAAGGGAACATTGAGTTCTTGCTGATCTTGCAAAAAAATACCGACCGTTTACGGGCTGACACACAGACCTTTGAGGAANNCGTGGCGTTTATCGTCAAAAAGGCGCATGAATCGCTTTGAGCATGTAAAAATATACAAGAAAAACAACATTGTGCTTGAAAACGCAGTCGCGCAATATTATAATACTTATACGTTGGTGCTTGGGAGGGCCTTATGCGGAACAAACGCATAGACTTTTTTACCAATCCGCACAAGCCCGAGGCGGTCAACGGCTTACGGGAAGCCATTCATATAGCGCTCNNGCCATGGATATACCTGCGGCGCGGAAGAACGTGTTGCAAGTTATTTGGGGAATTTGGTCGAGGGGGAAGGCCGCGAGGCCGATCTGGTCGTTGCGTTGGGCGGCGACGGAACCATTTTAATGGCAGCATCCCTCGCAATTCAAAAAAGAGCGCCGCTTTTGGG
>DLFZ01000032.1:0-197 GCA_002482435.1 Christensenella sp. UBA7707 | reverse complement strand
TTTTTTACCAAAAGCGTCAGCTCGGGTGTCGTTGGCGTACATGTGGAAATTGACGGTGCCGATGCGGGCACGGTGTTTGGCGACGGCGTAGTCGTAAGCACACCTACTGGTTCAACGGCCTACTCCATGTCGGCAGGCGGGCCAGTTATCTCCCCGGGGCTGGACGCAATTCTTGTTACGCCGATCTGTCCCCATAC
>DLFZ01000131.1 GCA_002482435.1 Christensenella sp. UBA7707 | reverse complement strand
TCTTTTTTGAACAACGCACCCTCCTTTGCGGTTGTCGCGGAACTGAAAAAACACCTTGAAGAGCACGCCCGCACAACCGACGCCGTGATTGCGGCGGAATACGGCATTGTTCCTTCGCTTGTTTGCGCCGCAAGCGAGCTTGGCCTTGTGCCCGGGGAAAGCTTTCGCGTCGCCTGCATCGATGAAGACGCGCTTGCGCCCCGCGGTTACACGTTCATGCACATGAAGCAAGACGAATGCGCCATTGCCAAAAAGGCGGTTGCGCTGCTTCTTGACCGCATGGCGGGAAGAGCGGTGTTGCAGGAAAGCCACTTGATCCCCGCGCTTTTCTACGCGGGGGAGCGAAAGGCATAGACATGAAAAAGATTACGGCACTTTTGATCGGTGCAGGGCAGCGCGGCACAAACGCTTACGGCGCTTACGCCCTCAGGCACCCCGACGAGCTTTCCTTCGCAGGCGTGGCGGAACCGCGCAGGGATAGGCGCGAAGCATTTGCCCACGCGCACAACATCCCTGATGAATTTCAATTTGCGGACTGGCGCGAGGCGCTCTCGCACAGCCGCTTTGCCGATTGCGCTTTTGTTTGCACACAGGACAGGGAACATTTCGCGCCTGCAATGGCTGCGCTTGATCGTGGCTACCATGTGCTTTGCGAAAAACCCATGAGCCCCGAAAAGAACGATATCCTCGCTCTGGCGGATGAGGCGGAGCGAACAGGGCTTACCTTAAGCGTTTGCCACGTGCTGCGCTACTCGCCTTTTTTCACAGCCATCAAGCATCTGCTCGATAATAGAGCAATCGGCCAACTTGTTTGCATTGAGCACCTTGAAAGCGTTGGCTACTGGCACGCGGCGCACAGCTACGTGCGCGGCAACTGGCGAAAAAGCGAAGTAAGCCCCATGATCCTCGCGAAGTCCTGCCACGATACGGACATTCTCCAGTGGCTTGCGGGAAGCGAGTGCGAATGTGTGACAAGCTTCGGGAGCCTTGCGCATTTTAACGCCGCACACGCTCCGGAGGGCGCTCCCGCGCGCTGCACGGATGGCTGCAAGCATCAAAGCACCTGCCCCTATTACGCACCGCGCTTTTATTTGCACCATGTAAACGCGCGCTCGGGCGGCTTCATCAGCGTTTTAACGCTCGACCAAACGCCGGAGGGTGTAATGAAGGCACTACGTGAAGGCCCTTACGGGCGCTGCGTCTACCGCTGCGACAACGACGTGGTAGATCACCAAACGGTGCAGCTCCGCTTTCAAAACGGCGTTCACGCAAGCTTTGTGATGTCGGCCTTCACCAAATACAATGAGCGCGTCATCAACCTCATGGGCAGCCGTGGGCAAATCCGCGGCAACATGGACAAAAACATGGTTGAACTTTGGGATTTTGCGACGGGCAGCCACACGACAATCCGCGTAGACCCGCTCGCGGGCGAGCACAATGGCAGCGACGACGCGATGTTGAGCGCTTTCACCGCGCTTTTGCGCGGCGAACAAGGTACAGAAAATAAAACCGGCGCGCGTTTGAGCGCAAAAAGTCACCTTGTTGCCCTCGCGGCGGAAAAAAGCAGGCTTATGGGCGGGATGCCGGTGGATATGGCGGCGTTTGCACATGAGCAGTAAACGGAAAGATGAACGAAAACGCGGGGCTGCTGTACCAATGCATAGAATGGATAACATTCAAGTGCATTTCGCGCGACAGCGGCTTTCATCCCCCAAAGTAGCAAAAAAGGCGCCGATGACGCCTTTTTAGAACCCCGGGATTTCGCCGTAGGCGAACTATCCTTGCACAATGCACAGAAAACACTTAACGCAACGGTGTTCCCTTCACAAAAGCAGCAAATCCGGTTTTGCGACCTCTACAGATCCTCCGCCACCTGCATGATGAGCGGAAGCACCTGCTTTTTGCGCGAGAGCACATCCTTTAAGAAAAGCTCTCCCTCCTGCGGCTCAAGGCCATACGCGCGGTAGAAAATATCTTTGCGGTCGCCCGCGAGCAAAACGTGCGAGCCGCCGCGAATCAGATCGGTCACGAGAAGCACCAACAGCGAAAGCCCGTCTTTGTTGCAGAAAAAGCGCATCCGTTCCTCGATTTTCGGCTGCATGTCCGAAAGGCTTTCCGAATCGATGGAGTACACCTGCGCTACGCCCACCTTGTATTTGCCAATAAGATACTCTTTCAAGTCCCCGCCCACGATTTCATCCGGCGTTTTACCGCGAAGTTTGGAACCCGCGTTCATGAGCTTTACGGCGAGGTCGTCCGGCTGCACATCGGCGATTTTCGCGAGCCTTTGTGCCGTTTCTATATCGACAGGCGTGCAGGTGGGTGAGCGGAAATTGAGCGTGTCCGAAAGGATGGCAGAAAGCAAAATGCCCGCAATATGCGGTTCGATTTTTACCCCCTGCGCCTCATAGAGCGAGGCGATGATGGTGGAAGTGCTTCCTACCGGCTCGTTTTTCATGAGGATGGGGTTGTTGGTTTGGATGTCGCCGAGGCGGTGATGGTCGATGATCTCGAGGATCTCCGCATCCTCAATGCCCGAGGCGGTTTGGCTTTTCTCGTTGTGATCCACAAGGATGGCGCGCTTGCAGCCGCGCGAGAGCAAATGGTAGCGCGAAATCATGCCGACAACGCGGTTTTCGCCGTCCACCACAGGGTAGCTGCGGTAGCGGGTCTTAAGCATACGCTCCGCCACATCGTCCTTAAATTCCTCAAGCCCCACGGTAACGAGGTTTTTTGTGCTCATCACATGCGAAACGGGAATGCTCTGGCGTACGAGCATGGCGGCCTCGTAGGTATCGCAGGCAGTGGAGATGATGTCGCAGCCGTGCTCGCCCGCAAACTCCGCATCGCCCTCGCTTGGAGAATAGCCGCAGGTGCCTACGGCGAGCCGCGCGCCGCAAAGCGCCGCCTCACGCACGCTCTCGGCGATGTTGGCGATTACGATATCGCCCGGGCGAATGTAATCTTTCAAGCGGCTCGGGTGCTGCGCGGCGATCACCACGCGCCCAAGCACCACGCCTTCCTCCGGCTTGCCGGAAACGGCGGTTGCGCAAAGCGTTTCCATGATGTTTTTCAAAGGCGTTTTGCTTTGGGAAAGAAGATCGCGCTCCCCCGCCTCCAAAAAGTTTCTGGTAATGTCCGAAAGCGTGGTCACGCCGATAAGCTTTTTGTTGGCGTCCGTTACGGCGAGGGTTTTTCGTGCGTTTGCGCGCATCAGCCCCCATGCCTTCCTGATGGAGGTTTCCGGCGTAACGCAAACGGCCTTGTCCATTTCAAGCTCCAGCACCTGGGTTTTGATGGTCGTGAGAAGGCGCGGTTCTGGTACGTTAAAGTATTGCAGCACAAATTTTGTTTCGTTGTTCAGTTCACCAAGGCGTGCCGGTACGGCCGCCGTGCCCTGCGCGCTTTTGAGCGCCGCGTAGGCGATGCTTGCGCAGATGGCGTCGGAATCCGGGTTTTTATGCCCGAAAACGTAAAGTTGACCCATGCGGTTCCTCCGTAAAAAATCTTGAAAAGCTTTTATAAAAACGGGCGGCAGCCGCCCGCCGTTTTTGCCGTTGTGAAAAAATCCATTCATCATCAGTATAGCATAAGCACCGCGCCGTCAAAGTAAAATTTTAATGCGATCCTTCCTATTTTTCCGCTTGCCCGGTACGGCGCTTCCTGTATAATATTGGATAACAAAGCGTTTTCATTTCGTTTTCACATACATTTCGCGCCCGTAAGCGCCAATCTTTTTTGGAGGTACCCATCATGGAAAACAAAACACGCGCAAAGGAGCTTGTTTCGCAGATGACGCTTGAGGAAAAAGCGTCGCTTTGCTCGGGGCTTGACACATGGCATCTCAAGGGCATAAGCCGCCTCGGCCTTTCTCCCATCATGATGACGGACGGGCCGCACGGGCTTCGCAAGCAGGACGATAAGGCCGACCATTTGGGTTTGAACAAAAGCGTTCCCGCCGTATGCTTCCCCACCGCGAGCGCCACTGCGTGCAGTTTTGACCGCGACCTTCTTTATAAAATCGGAGCGGCCATGGGCGAAGAATGCCTGCAAGAGAACGTTGCGGTTCTTTTGGGGCCGGGCGTTAACATCAAAAGAAGCCCGCTGTGCGGCAGAAACTTCGAATACTTCAGCGAGGACCCATACCTTGCGGGCGAACTCGCCGCGTCGCTCATCAACGGTGTGCAGAGCAAGGGCGTGGGCACCTCTTTGAAGCACTATGCAGCCAACAACCAGGAATGCCGCCGTATGACCATCGATAGCGTAGTAGACGAGCGCGCGCTTCGCGAAATTTACCTAAGTGCCTTTGAAACGGCAGTCAAGAAGGCGCAGCCGTGGACGGTAATGTGCAGCTACAACCGCCTTGGGGGCGAATACCTTGCCGATAGCAAGCGGTTTTTAACTGAGATTCTGCGCGATGAATGGGGCTTTGACGGCCTTGTGGTGACCGACTGGGGTGCCTGCAATGATCGCGTGCAGGGCGTACGCGCGGGCTGCGACCTTGAAATGCCCTCCTCCAACGGCATTAACGACAAAGCAATTGTAGAAGCCGTAAAAAGCAGCGCGCTCGATATTGCGGCGCTAGATACGGTGGCGGAACGTGTTGTAAGGCTCATCCTCGATGCACAGGAGCACAAAAAAGAAGGTTATCTTTACGACGAAGCTGCGCACCACGCGCTAGCGCGCAAGGCGGCATCCCAAAGCGCTGTGCTTTTGAAAAACGAAGGGGGCACGCTTCCGCTCAAAGAAGGTCAAAGCCTCGCGGTGATCGGCCAGTTTGCAAAATCCCCCCGCTATCAGGGCGAGGGCAGCAGCCACATCAACCCCACACGCCTCGACAGCGCGTTTGACGCGTTTATTGCGGCGGGCATCGCGTTTGACTATGCGGACGGCTACGATTTGAAGCGGCCCGACGCGGTGAACGATAAACTCATCGAAGCCGCTTGCACTGCCGCGCGCGGCAAGGATGCGGCGATCGTTTTTGCGGGGCTTCCTCCCGCGTACGAAAGCGAAGGGTTCGACCGTACGAAGCTCGATATGCCGTTGAGCCACAACAAGCTCATTGAAGCTGTGTGCGCCGTAAACCCCAACACGGTCGTTGTTTTACAGCTCGGCGCACCCGTTACCATGCCCTGGGCAGACCTTGCAAAAAGCATTCTTCTTGCCTACCTTGGCGGGCAGGCAGGCGGCAGCGGCGTTATGGACGTGCTTTTTGGCAGCGTGAACCCGAGCGGCAAGCTCGCGGAAACCTTCCCGCTTACGCTTGAGGATACCTCGTGCTTTTTGAATTTCCCCGGCGGCCAAAAAACCGTGGAATACCGCGAAAGCATTTATGTGGGCTACCGCTACTACGACGCAGCGGGCAAGCAAGTGCTGTATCCGTTCGGCCACGGGCTTTCCTATACGACGTTTTTCTATTCCGATCTCCGCTTGAGCGCACAGCGGTTCCGCAAAGGCGAAACTCTGGAGGTGACTTTCACCGTAACCAACACCGGCACCGTGCGCGGTGCAGAGATTGCGCAACTCTACGTTGGCGCCAAAGCGGGAACGAGGTTATTCCGCGCGCCACGCGAGCTCCGCGGCTTTGAAAGGGTCATGCTCGAACCGGGCGAAAGCAAAACCATTACCCTTGCGCTCAACGACAGAAGCTTTTCTTATTACAACACAGAGGAAACCTGTTTTGCGCTGGAGGGCGGCACCTATGCTATAGAGGTTGGCGCTTCGAGCCGCGACCTTTATTTGGGTGCGCGCGTTGAGGTGGAAGGCGACCAAAAAGAAGCAGCGCTCCTGCCGCTTTATGAAACGCTGCGCTCCTACACGCAGCCCTCGGGCACGCCTTTCAGGGTTCCCGACGCTCAGTTCAGCGCGCTTCTCGGGCGTCCCATCCCGCCCGCCAACCGTCAAAAAGGCGAGCCTTATACCGTCAACAGCACATTGAGCGACCTTTCGCGCACGCTCATCGGCAAGGTGATGCTTGCGCAGGTAAAAAAGATGGCCGCAGGCATGCTGGGGGAAAACCTTGACGAAGGCACCCGCGCGATGTTTAACGCGATGCTCGGTGAAATGCCCCTTCGAAGCCTAGCCGCCATGAGCGACGGTGCCTTTGCTCCAGAGCAGGCGCAGGGCGTAATCGATATGGCAAATGGCAAACCCGTGAGTGGCGTGAAAAAGCTTATGCCCAAAAAAGAAAAGAAGGCGTAAAGGAGTTTTTCTTATGCCGAACTTCATCCGCAGAAAGCTTATAGAAAATTGGGAAAAGTGCGGCATTGCCGACAACGAACGCATCTCTAAGCAAACGCCTCCCGCGGGCGTAACAACGGTGCGCGGCCTTTCGTACGCCACGGACGGCCACCCCATGCATACGCTCAACATTTATTACCCCGATGGCGCCGATGGGCTTTTGCCCACGGTTGTTGACATTCATGGCGGCGGCTGGATGTACGGTGACAGAGAGTTGAACCGCCACTTTTGCATGTTCCTTGCTACGCAGGGTTACGTCGTGGTCGGCATGAGCTACCGGCTCTTACCGGAAACCGATCTTTGCGGGCAGGTGCAAGATATTTTTAAAAGCCTCCAATGGCTTGAAGCGCACGCGGAGGAATACCACTGCGACCTAACAAGGGTATTTCTTACCGGCGATTCGGCAGGAGGGCATCTATCCGGTCTTACGGCGTGTGTTGCATTAAGCCCCAAGCTGCAGGCCATCTACGGCGTACAGCCAATCGGCTACGGCTTCAAGGCGCTCGTCATCAACCACGGTGCGTGCGACGTAAATCACCTGAACTTTATCAAAGGAGTTATGGGCAAACTCGTGACACGCGAAATGGAATTGATGCTGTTTGGAAAGCGGCCTAAAACATCCCCCTTTTATAGAGCAGCGAGCTTTTCAGATACGGCAGAGGGGATAGCCCTTCCTCCTGTGCTTCTTATCAGCAGCGAGCCGGACGGGCTGCACGAGCCGCAAACGCTCACGCTGCACAAATGGATGACGGAGCGTGGCATACCGCACGAAACGCTGTTTTGGAAAAAGGAGCAGGGTGAACACCTGACGCATGTGTTTAACATCACCCACCCCGAATATGAGGAAGCCATAGAAACAAACCTTAAAATGCTCGCATTTTTTGAAAAGAGCCTCGCTCGGTAAAACCTAAAAACAGAAAAGAGCCATTCCTTTGAGGAACGGCTCTTGCTTTGTTTGGATAAAAGAATGATTACTTGGTTTCCTTAACTTCCTCGTTGAGGGTGTTTTCTACCGGCGAATCCTCCACGGAGGCGATGGCGCCGCGCGCGAACACGAGGCGAACCTTATCTGGGCCGACGGAGAGAGTGATGATGTCATCCTTCACAGAGGATACGGTGCCATAAATGCCGCCGATGGTGCGAACGCGGTCGCCCTGCTTGATGGCGGCGAGCATTTGCTTGACTTTCTTGTCGCGCCTGCGCTGGGGAATGATCATAAGGGCTACCATCGCCACCATGAGGATGATGAGGAGGCCGCCGCCGCTGAAAAAGCCTTCGATGCTCTTGATGAAATCGGAACTCATGTGTACAAACCGTCCTTTAATAATTTGCCCGAGCCGCGCAGGCTCGCATGCTCTCATCAATCATATCCAAATGCAGGTAGCCCGTCAAGGACAAACCTACAAGAATCACAAAAATGTTCAATTTTCGGCGCATTTAGTACACTTCAAAAGAATAATTGGTTTCCTTTTGGTCCAAAAGCTCCGCAACGCTTACGGGAAGCCCCCGTAAGAACGCTGTTTCGTCGAGCACCTTTAGCATGTTGAAAGGTTCGCACGAAGGGGTTTTCCCTTGAAGAAGCGGGGTTCCCGCGCTTACGGCGGCATGAACGGTGCCATATCGTTTACATAACGCCTTCAAAAGCGGCGCAGGGTGCTCGCCCGCAAGTTCAAAGGCATGTGCGGCTCCGTCTTTCAAATAGCAGGCGGCATAGGCTTTTCCGTCGCTCAAAAGGGCGCTTTCATAGGTAGAAAGCTCCTCGATCAAAAGCGAAAGATCCGCCTCTTGACGCACGCGCATGCCGTTGTAGCGCGCGGCAAACGCAGTGTAAATGCTTAAAAGTTCGCTTGCGTCCGGCACATGTACGGAAACGTCCTTCACGTCCGAAAAGTCGCTTAAGGAAAGCTCGTACTCGTCGCGGCAGGCAAACGGCTCATAGCCAAAGCGCTCGTAATAGCGCGCCAGCTTTTCGGAAAACGGCTTAAGCGTGGTATGGGAAAAGCCGCGTTCAAGCATTGTGGAAAAAGCCGCCGCAAGCATGCTTTCGGCAATGCCCCTGCCCCGCTCTTCGGGTAGCGTGGCGACGCCTGCTACAAAGCAGCCGTGCCTTTCCAAGCCAAAAAACCTCGCCGTCTGCGGCAGCATGTGAACCGTGCCAATGAGGCGCTCCCCTTCAAACGCGCCCATGATCCATTCCGGATGGGTGCGCTTTTTAAAATAGTAATCCACAAACGCCGCCTCATCATCCGGGAAACAGGTTTCCCACACAAAACGGGCGGCTTTCATATCCTCTTTGGTCACCACGCGCGTGATCGTCACGCTTTGCGCCTCCCCTCATATTTTTCAAGAAGCATCGTTGGATAATAGGAAAGCTTTGCGCGGCGCAGCCCTTCAAGCCCCATATCCTCTTCGCGGTTGATGAGCTTCACGTCGGTAAATGCGTGCTCGATGAACTGTTGATTGATGATCGTATAAAGCCCCGGAATGTTTCCGTCAGCCTTTTCGATGTGGATGACCGCCATTTCATCGTTCATCTTTTCGCCCAGCGTAAAAGCAACAAGCCTGCCGTCAACGCGTATGCCCCCGCCTTTTACGCCCAAGAACTCCATATGCGTAAGGATTTGGTGTATGGCTTCCATTTCGCCAAGCACACCCGGCTCAAAAACATCCTTCCCCTCGAGCCAAATGCGGTACACCTCCATACACTCCTCGATCATGCGCGGCGTTACCTCTACATATTCAAACTCGTACCTCGCGCGGAACTGGTTGATGTGGTTGCGCTTGGCATGTAGCTTTTTGCCCGCGAGGGTGAGAAGGTCTTCCATGCGGTAAATATAGTCGTAATTGTCGCGATCCTCGAACAGCTCATAATCCTCACATTGTGAAAACGCATCCTTGATCGGGCCGGAAATGGCTTTAAAGAGCGGCGTTATGCCGTTTTGCAGGCAGTATTCCTCCGCTGTTTTTACCGCGCGAACATAGTCCCCCTGCGGCGTAAGCGTAAGCGGCGCAAACATAAAGGCTTCCTGTTTGCCATATTTAAGAAGAAAGAACAGCGCGTTATCGTGCTCGGCCAGCTTGATGCGGCCGTTCGTGCCCCACATGAGAAGATTTGTGAAGGTGTATTCCGAGCTGTTGAGATGCCATGGTGTGGTATAGCGTAAAACGAGCTCCCGCATTTCGGGAGCAATGGGTTGGAATTGTAGCATAAAAACCTCCGGTTCAACTTCATTACAATTTTACATCACCTCCGTACATGTTGCAAACCCAAGATAGATGCTTTATAGTAAGAAATACATGTATTTTTCAAAGAAAGGCATTCTATGAAGCTAAGCGTCAAACAGATTGTCCTTGCCGCGCTATTTGCGGCACTTACGGCGGTGGGCGCGTTCATCAAGCTGCCCATTTCCGCCGTCCCCATTACCTTACAGGTGTTTTTTGTGTTTCTTTGTGGGCTTGCGCTTTCGCCCTATGCGGCGCTTCTTTCACAGGCGGCGTACCTTGTAATCGGCCTTGCGGGGGTACCCGTATTTACCGGCGGCGGCGGCATTTCCTATGTGCTTACGCCTACGTTCGGGTACCTTATTTCCTTCCTTGTGATGGCCCCCGTTACAAGCTTCCTGGCCCGTAAGTACCTGTTTCAGGGTAAAACGGCGAAATTTGCGGCTTTTTGCGCGCTTCTCACGCTTTTGTGTGAATTGATTGGCATCGGCTATATGGCGATTGTGCTTTCGTCGCTGGGCACGCCGCTCGCCGCTTCCAAGGCGTTTTACTTACTGTATGTGTTTTTGCCCATCGACCTTGTGAAGCTTGCGCTGAGCGTGCTTCTTGCATCGGCCTTACGGCGGCGCGCGCCGACTTTGTTCAACGCCTGAATGTGCTCTTGCGCGTTCCTGCTTGACCGACCCAAAAACAAAAAAGCTGCTTTGGAAAATTTCCGAGGCAGCTTTTTTCAATTCGATTTGCTTTTAGCTTATGGGCTGATCCACGGCGGAGCGGCTGCCAAGAATGCGCACCGCGCCCATGCCGGGGATATCCACGATGTGGCGTTTTAGATTCTCCTCAAGCTGCGCGGCGAGGGTTTCGCCGTCGCGCTGCTCCAAAAGGCTGATGTAGCGCCTGTGCTCCTGCTGCATTTGCTTGGGGTAGCGAGGATCGATGGCGGTGCGCATGCGAAGGTAGGCGATGCTGTCCCAAAGATTGTCGATCATCTGCATGAGGCGTTCCATGCCGCAGGGGCGGTACATGCACATATGGAACTCGCGGTTGAGCTGGTACATGCTTTTGCTGGTTTCAAGGCCAATGGGGCCTTCGCCGCAAGCTTCCAAAGCGTTTTGCACGTTTACAAGCTGCTTGAGCTGCGCCGCATCGATGTTTTGCGAGGAAACCTTGCACGCAAGCGGTTCGAGCACGCTTCTAAGCATATAGACTTCGCGTATTTCACCCTCGTTGAGCTTACGGACGGTGCTTCCGGCATAGGGTACGCTCTGCACAAGGCCCTTGGCGCCCAGCATACGAATGGCTTCGCGCACGGGCATACGGCTGACGCCGAATTTATCGGCGAGATCATCCTCGCTGATTTTTTGCCCGGCCTCAAGCGTGCCGTCCATAATCCAGTCGGAAATTTGCTCACAAATCAGCTCGCTCATGCGCCTGTTGTTTAGCCTGATCTGTGTATTGGGTAACTCCAAGGACTTCTGCATGTTCCATGCCCCCAGCGGATTGTATTTGATGATACAGTTTTGATTATATCATATTACCTGTGTTTTTGATAACTGTTCATCTTCGTGTTTGTGGTTTATTTTTCCAAAAGTTCGCGCAAAACGGCGATCTGCGCGGTCTCCTCGATGAGCTCGGCCGTATGCTCCGCCTCGAGAATATCCGCCCCAATCGCAACCACGCCGTGACCCCGCAGGATGAACGCCGTAAGCTTAGGGTTTTTCTCAAAAAGCGCACGTACGAGAGGAACGTGCTCCTCCAAAAGCATGGGCGAATCCACATTGAGAATGGGAATATCGTGTCCAAGCTTGAGCTTTACGTGAAGCGTGGTCATGGGAAGCACATCGTGGTTGTAAGCATAAGCTATGGCCCATGGGCTATGGCAGTGCATCACGCCGCCGACCTTATCGGAAAGCGCATACAGCATGCCGTGAAGCACCACCTCACGGGTGGGCTTTGGATCGCTTTCGTTGATGCGCTTGCCGGAGAAATCCGTAATGACAAAGCCTTCTCCTTCGGCGTTGCAATCGGCAAACGAGCCGCCGCTCGCCTTCACGATCATTTGCCCGCTTTGTGCATCGCGTGCGGAAAGGTTGCCGCCGCTGCCGGATTGGATACCGCGCGCGTAAGCGCGTTGTGCCGCCGTATTCAAAAGGCCGTAAATTTTCTTTCGTTCCATGCCCGCTTCCATACTTATGCCCTCCCCTTGTATAGCGGCAGTACCTGCCGAATGAGCTTGTTGAAGTTTTCCGCTTCCCACGCGGCGCGGCCGGTAAAAAGGCCGTCTATGCCGTTTTGCACAATCAGATCCCGCGCGTTATCCGGGTTTACGCTGCCTCCGTAAAGCACGGGAACTTCATTGCCCGGAAAAAGCATTTCGAGCACCGCCTTAATGTGAAGGTGACGCTCCTTGGCGTATTGCTGCGACGCGGGCGTGCCATTGACGCCGATGGCCCACACGGGCTCATACGCCACCCACAGGCGGGAAAGCTGCGTTTTTGTCACGCCGTTGAGGCCGATTTTGAGCTGCATGGATAGCACCTCGTCGGCGATTCCATAGGCCTTTTGCTCCGCGGTTTCACCCACGCACAAAAGCGCGGTGAAGCCGTGCGCGAGCGCGCTCAGCACCTTTTTGTTTTCCTCCGCGTCCGTTTCATGAAAAACATGCCTGCGCTCGCTGTGGCCGATCTCCACGATGTCAAGCCCCAGCTCCTTGAGCATCAGCGGCGAAACTTCGCCGGTAAACTGCCCCTGTTCCTCAGGGTGCATGTTCTGTGCGCCAAGGAGAATGGCCTTATCCCTAACCGTGTTCACCGCACGGTCAAGCGCGGGGTAGGAAGGAATCACGAACAGCGTTACATCGTTACGAAGGTCCTCCGTAAGCGATTGGAGCGCGCAAAGGTAGCTTTCCGTTTGCGCAGGGGTTTTGT
This sequence comes from Christensenella sp. UBA7707, assembly GCA_002482435.1. GTDB lineage: Bacteria > Bacillota > Clostridia > Christensenellales > CAG-138 > UBA7707. The sequence continues at coordinate 2,390 of DLFZ01000131.1, read as the reverse complement.
ACATTTTGAGGTTGGTGCCCATCAAAAGCTTTTTCATGCGTTATCCCCGCTATCTGCGGCTCGCTGCGTCGATGGAGCGCATGGAATCGACCTTGGGCTGGGAGCTTCCACCCGGCACATATTCAAGCGCAAGCCACTCGCGAAGAATTTTTTTTGCAAGTTCGGGGCCGATTACGCGAGCGCCCATGCAGATGACGTTGCCGTTGTTGGAAAGGCGGGCGCGTTCTGCCGAGAACGAATCGTGGCACACGGCGGCAAAAATGCCGGGGAATTTGTTGGCGGTCATCGCCATGCCGATTCCTGTGCCGCAAAGGATGATGCCCTCTTTTTGGTAGCCGGAGGCGATGATGGTTTCACATACGCGCTCAGCCACCTTGGGATATAAGGAGCTGTCCGTTTCGCTGTCCACGCCCACGTCCTCATAGGGAATGTTCATTTGCGCGAGTACACCCTTGAGGATGTTCTTCAATTCGACCGCTGCGTTGTCGCAGCCGATGACGATCGGTTTTGCCATGGGAAAATTCCTCCGTTTCTATTTCTTCCATGCGTCCAGCGCGGCCTTCAAAGGCGCGCAGGATGCCGCTTTTTCTTCCAAAGATACGCCGTTTTCCGCAGCATCCACCGCCGCCATCACGGCCTCGGCACCGCTTCTTGTGCCCATGGGGTGGCCTTGTATGGCCCCACCCACGCCGAGCACCACATCCGTGCCAAGCTCTTTGATGACCGCGCTCAGGTTCAAGGGGGTCACCCCGCCTCCCACCACGGTGAGAATGGGTTTGACGCTGCCGAGCTTGAGCTTTTGCTTTTGCACGGTCTTTAAAAACTCGAAGTATCCCGCGCACCCGGGCGCGCCAGGGTACATGGTCATCACCATGTCCGCACCCGCAAGGCGCGGCAGGGTGCCAAGAAGCACGGGGTTTGCGTAGCCGAGCCATGCCGAGCTCATCATGCCCGCGCCCGCGTAATGCCCAAGGAACATAAGCCTAGAGCCGAATTCCTCGGTCAGCTCATACAGCGCGTCGGCACCGGCGGTCACAAAGTTGACCATGCACGCCTTTGCGCCTTCGTCAACAAGTAGCTTTGCGGTTTCGCGCATTTTCTTGGGGCGCGCGGTGATGTTGGGGATATAAACGGGCGCGCGGCCCGTTTCTTTTTTTACCTGTTCGGCGGCCTTTGCATAGGTGCGCACGCGTTCCAATACGCTGAGGATGGGGATCTCCGAAAGCACCTCGTCGTCTTTGATCATATCGACCCCGCCCATGGCGGATTCGAAGAAAAGCTTGGCGCCTTCAAGCGCCGTGTAGCCGATACAGGGCTTGATCATGTTCAAAACCAAAGGCCTATCATAAACGCCCGTTACGGCGCGCACGCCTTCGACGGAAAGCGCAGGGCCGCGGTAGGAAGAAAGCGCCTGTTCGGTAAAGCTCACGTCGAGAAGCTTGACCATAAGCGCGGTAGAAACGTCGTTTCCCACGAGGGCGGTCTGCATCATGGCGAAGCTGTTTTTGAAGTTGTGCGAAGGGAATGCAACGCGCAAAAGTGCGGCCTTTGGCTCGCAGGGAACAAGTTCAAGTGAAAGTACCCTCGCCTGATACCCACTAACCATCGCGTCCGTAATGCCCGGAAGCTGGATCCAAGTACCCACCGTTTGCCCCACGGCAAATTTGCCCGCGCGCGAAAGCGCATCGGCCTCGGTGATGCCGGAAACCAGATAAGAGGCGATTACATAATCGCCGGAATGGATGTTTTCCTCGTTGTCNNGTCGAACGGAAACTCAAAGTACATAGCTTCCTCCGTTTATAAAAGCGCTTTCATCTCGTCTGCCGCGGCACGGCTGAACGCCGCGTCAAACAGGTGGCAGTCGAGCTCCACACGCTTGATTTCACTTTTAAGCTCCTTACGGATCGTATCGAAAATGGCCGCGTCCACCGCGGGGTCGTAAAGCGGTTCGCCCGCGCGCGTTTCGCTTCGTAAGCCGCCAAGCGGCAGAAGCACCGTGAGTTTGCCCGTATGGGCATTGAGACGCTGAGCCATAAGCCTTGCACCACGCGCCGCCTCGTCGGGCAGCAGTTTGATGTGCGCAATGTCCTTGTTGTGCAAAACGTATTTGCGTTGTTTTGGGTCGCCGATGATGCCATCGAGGAATTCCTTGGCAGGGAAGTCTACAAAATCCATTCCTCCCGGCACGACCACCGTGGGGATGCCTTTCTTTGCTGCGGCACAAAGCCTGTTTTTTGCGCCTGCGGAAAACCCGCCGCCAAACACATCCTGCGAAATGATTTCGTGCGGGCAAAGATCAAATGCAGCGCTGATGCTCCCATCAAGAATGAGGCTTTCCATGCAGCGACCGCCGACACCTGTGGAATGGAAGGTCACCACGCTGAGCCCGT